>JALYUI010000724.1 GCA_030853845.1 Bacteroidota bacterium
CCGTCGCGCAGCACCTTGCCGCCGCCGAACTTGCATTCTTCGCCGTACACGCAGTAGTCTTTTTCTACCTGAATCAGCAGGTCGGTATCGCCGAGGCGCACCCGGTCGCCGGTGGTCGGGCCGTACATGTCGGCATACGCGCGGCGGGAGATGGGGAGGGACATGGCAGTTTCTCTTTTTCGATTTTAAAGCAATTGAGTAATTATAACTCAGACCGTGATGACAACACTATTTAGTTCTCAAGTTTGGGACTAGCACCGCTTAACCCTCCCACCAACAGCAACAATCCACAGGCAATAACAAGCAGCACCACGTAAATCAAGAATAGCCTGTTTTTACTTTTTTTGTAGCAAAAAAATAGTCCGCTGACACACAGAGAAAAGACGGGAATGCTCCATAATACCAAAGCTTCACCCAACTCAAACCAACGGTTAGGCTGTTGTTCAATCCTAGTCAACCAATCCAGTATTGTGAAAAAGTAGAAAAAGGATGCTGTTAAAAGAGCAGGCACAATCCAAGTGTAGAATACATTTACTAATTCGGCCCGATTCATAAATCAAGTGTTTACTTGGCTAAGTTTCCCCAGCGCCTGCTGCTTCTTTCCAGCCTCATCCAGCTGGCCATCAATCCAGCCATTGCCGCCGTACACGAGGCGCTCGCCGCTGAGAGCCACTAAGGTAACGCGCTTGCGTTCGCCGGGCTCGAAGCGGACGGCCGGGCGCTGGCAGTGGACTTATCGGCCAATAGCTGGTCAAGGTAGGCCCGTTCCTGCTCAAAGGTCATGTCCTTAATCTCATGGCTTAGCTGGTCACGGATGCTCCGCAGGTTCTGCACGATACCTGGTTTGGGGTCGCTATTCGGTTGGGCTGTCATGGCTGATAATTTCTTTGGGGCCTTAAAACGCGAAGTCCATCTCCGCCAGCTCGCGGCCCACGGCGCGCACGCCTTCCAGAATCCGCTGCGTTTGGGTGGGGCTGGGCTTCTTGTTGCCGGACACGTACTGGCTGAGCAGGCTTTGGGTCATGCCCAGGCGCTTGGCCAGCGCGGCGGCGTTGATGACTTTGTAGGCATCGAAAAACGATTTCAGGTCGTAGGTGATTTTCACGTCGGCGATGCTCACGGTGCGGCCCGTGTCGCTCAGGGCCAGGTTCAGCACCTCCACCATGTTGGCTTTCAGCTCCTCGAAGCTGCTGCCCACGGTGTAGGCTCCTTCGGCTTCGTTGTAGGCGCTGTAGCCGGTGCCGGTGCGCTCGACAATCATTTCGTACTTCTTCATGGCGTGGCGGGGCTGGTTGGGTTGGGAAGATAGCGCGGGGCGTGGACCGGAAACGTTCACTCACGCAAGGTAGTGAATCTACTACCACATCGGCAAGGCGCTTGTTACTTCAGCCCCGCCTGTTTCAGGAGCAGCGCGGCCAGCCCTTTGCCGACTTCGGCACTGCCGTGCAACGGAAACTCCAGGTAGCCGCTGCGGGTGAGGGCTTTCTTGGTGGGATGCGCCATTTTGATGTGACTGCCCGTCTGGGCAATTTTGTACCAGCCATCCTTGAGCAGTTTGCGGTGGAGCTCCGAGCTTTTCATCGGACGAGAATCAGGAGCAGCAGGTCCGTATCGCCGAGGCGCACCCGGTCGCCGGTGGTGGGGCCGTACATGTCGGCATACGCGCGGCGGGAGATGGGGAGGGACATAATTTGGCTTAGAACTTATTCAGAAATAGCAGGTGATTCATAAAAAGCATTGATTCTTTGGAGCAAAGGAGTCAGTGGCTTCTTACCTGCCATTGTGTTATAGAATAGATGATTGACTGAATAATCCACAGGCTCCTCATTGACAATTTTAATCAAATAAGGAAAGCCTTTTCGCTCTTTCACGCCATAAAGCATATGGGAAACGAACTTGCTATCAGGGCCACAATCAATGTGTTCTCCGTCTACAAAAACAACATTTGTAGTGGGTTGTAATTGCGGCAAAACGGTATCTTTTGCAAATTCAACGCTACTTCTGCGGCTGTTGTAAAAGAAGAAACGACTGCCATTTACACGACTTAAAAAGTCTTCATACTCTTTCTGAAACTTCTCTTGCTCTTTTTCAGCCTGCTTACCTAAGTAGTTTAGAAGCAACGGAATGCACAGCAAAAGAACAAGCCCAATGGCGACAGCAACTACTATTAATAGAAAGCCAATACCAATCACGTATTTAGAAAAGCAAGCCAGAATAATCATTCCAACTACGCGAGAAATCTTGTCAGACCAATTGCTTTTTTGAGTTTTCATATCGCTAAGATGACAAGATTATTTGTCAATTATTACCCAGTTTCTCCAGCGCCTGCTGCTTCTTTCCCGCGTCATCCAGCTGCCCATCAATCCAGCCATTGCCGCCGTACACGATGCGCTCGCCGCTGAGAGCCACTAAGGTAACGCGCTTGCGTTCGCCGGGCTCGAAGCGGACGGCCGTGCCGGCCGGGATGTTGAGGCGGAACCCGTAGGCCGCCGCGCGGTCGAATTGCAGCGCGGCATTGGTTTCGAAGAAGGGGTAGTGCGAGCCCACCTGCACGGGCCGGTCGCCCATGTTCACCACCTCCACCATCACCGTAGCGCGGGTTTCGGCGGGGCGTAGGCGCTGGTAGAGCAGCTGCGCCATGCGGTCGTGCCCGGCCGGGCTGACGTGCACACCGTTGGGGAAAAACAGCGCCTGCCCGCTGGCATCGGCCGTGCCCAGGGTGGGCAGGTAATCGAGGACCTGGCAACGGGCGAACCGCTCGAAACAGGCATGCAGCTGCTCCGAAAGCTGGTTTTCCTCGCGGGCGCAGGGGCGCGACACCGGCCCGATGAGCAGTAGGCGGATACCCTCGGCGCGGCAGAAGCCGGCCACCGAGGCAACGAGGGCTTCATAGTGCCGCAGGGCGCGGCGGCGGTTGCCGGCCCAGGCTCCCAGCCGCAGGTTCAGCTGGCGGAGGCGGCGGTGGGTGGCGCTTTCGGGCGGCGGTGCGACGGGCGGGGCCGGCCGGGGGCGGGTCAGCAAATCGAAGCGCTCGGGGGTGGCGCGGGCTTGGCCGGGCAGGTTCAGGGCGTGGCGAATGCGGCCCTGGTCGTCGAGGTAGCGGTAGTAGAGCTTGGCCAGGCGCATCACCGGCTCGGCCCGCAGGTGAAACAGCAGTACCTGCGTGGGCTGCCGGGCGTGGGCGGCCCGGATTTTTTGCAGGCAGTTTGCGAACCGCTCGTAGCGCACGATAGCAACTTCGGGCGCACCAGCGGGGCAGTGCGAGGCCAGCAATCCGCGCAGCGTGGCGTGGTAGAGCCGGGCCGGCTCGATATTGTGCTGCACGGGGAAACAGCCCCCTACGATGGTCAGGCGCATGGCGGGGCAGCTTAGGCGGGCTGCCACCGGGCAGCCTCGTACTCGTGGGGACTGATGAGCCGGCGCGTGGCATCGACGGCGAAAGCGCGGCCCGGCAGCCGGGCCTGCTCGAAGCGGACACGTAGGGGCTCGACGCTTTCCGGGGGCCGGGCTGCCAACGTGCGGGCCGGGGCCGGGCTGGCGGGGGCCGCGCAAGCCAGCGTCTGGCTCAGGCACAGGGTAATCTGGCCGGTGGCGCTGGGGTAGGCGCGCAGCCGGCCGAGCACCTCCTGAAACAGGGCCGCGTCGGCCAGTTGCAGCACCGGCGAGTTCAGCAGTCGGCGGCCGGCGCGGAGCAGGTGAGCATCGAGCTCAGCCAGCCACTCCCAGTATGGCGCCGAATCCTGATGATGAAACGGGAAGTTGCCCAGGCTCAGGTTGTAGTCGCAGTGCCCGAAGGCCACCAGCCCCAGGCGGGCATCGCGCAGGGCCAGCAGCTCGGGCAGGGCCGCGAAGCCCGCCTGGGTTTCAACCACGGCCACTACGTGACGTACCGGCAGCGGCAGCTCGCGCAGCACCTGGCGCAGGTGGTCGGGGTGCGCTACTTTGGGCACGAACACCGCGTGCAGCCCCGGCAGGCCGCGCAGGGCGACCAGGTCGGACCGATAGTGCGGAGTGGCCGGCGCGTTGATACGGACGGCCAGCCGGTCGGCGCTCAGGCCAGGGCCTTGCAGCAGCTGGCGCACCTGTCGGCGCTGCACCTGCTTCAGACAGAATGTGGCAGCCTCGGTTTCGGCCTGTATGCTGTCCTCGAAATCGAAGCAGACGATGCCATCCGCCGCCACGATAGCGCGGTAATATGGCAGAAAGCCGGCCGCGCGGAACTGCGCGAAGTGGTAAGGGCGAATAGCTGGCACGGGCGGTAAACTTCAGCTGGTGGGGGCTGCGGTGGCTCAAGATACTCAGCCGGGCGCAATTTCAGGTATGTCCGGCGCAGGGCCTGCCGCCGTTTCAGCAGCTTTCGTATGGGCCAGGCCGCCAGTCCGATGCCGGCGGCCTGGCCCATGCCGTCGCGCAGCACCTTGCCGCCGCCGAACTTGCATTCTTCGCCGTACACGCAGTAGTCTTTTTCTACCTGAATCAGCAGGTCGGTATCGCCGAGGCGCACCC
>JALYUI010000064.1 GCA_030853845.1 Bacteroidota bacterium
GCTAAGCGCGTAGCGGCCGTTACCCTATCCAATAGCTCCGGGGCAAAATAATGGGCCTTGAGCCGGTCTTTATCCTCCGCCTTGCAAGCGTATTTCCCGGCTTGCTTATCATCGGCAGTAATAGCAAAGAGCTTGACGAATTCCAGGGTATCGAACAGCAGAAAGCCATACTCGTGGGCCTGTTCGCCGTGCGGCAAGCGTTGGTCTTCCACGATAATCAGCCGGCCCGTAGGCTTGAGCAACTTTTGAATCTTCTGTTTCAAGATATCGAGCCACTGCCCGGGCGGGATTTCGTGGAAGACGTTAGTGAGGATAACCTGGTCGAACGTGCCATCCGACTGCTGTTCGCGCAACGGTTTCAAATCGTTGTAGTAACGCCGGTCGGCGTTGCCATAAGCCCGCGCAATGTTGTCGCGGCACTCGGCGGCATTCGTCGCGAATGGGTCGTAGGCCACGTAGTCGAGCCAATCAGCCAGCGGTTCCGACTCCGGCTCGGCCGCCGCCTGCTCGTGCAGGCTGGCAATCAGGCGGCCCTTGCCCGCCCCAAAATCCAGCACCTTGAGCTTGCCCGCGCCCGTGCCAGCCGCCCGCTCCGCTGCCAGTGCCTCCCGAATCTGCCGCATCTGCGGGTCGGCAGCTCCGGTCATCACCACCGCCGCGCCCAACAACGATTCCGAGGCGAAGCGCATCCCGCTCATTACGAAGGGCAGCGACAGGAACCGGGCCATGCGCTCGCGCTCCTCCTCGTCGCCCAGCAGCCCTTCCAGCACCCGCAGCGTATCGTTGCCGGCGTAGCTGATGGCCCCGTCCTCCATGTACAGCAGGGTTTCCTCCTGAAAGTGCGCCAACACATTGATGGAGTGCGTGGCAATCCAGATTTGCCCGTTGGTAACGACGCTACGGAGCCGGTCGAGCACGTAATTAAGGGCAGCCGGATGCAGGTGGTTTTCTGGCTCGTCTAATAGCAGCACCAATTCTGAAAGAGCAGTGCCCTGCGAGTACAGCGCAATGCAGAATTGCAGTAGAACTCTTTGCCCTTGCGAAAAATTAACTTGCCCCAAAGGCTTGCCAAACAACGTAGCCCTTCCGCCATTTAAATCAATTCCCAACTCTGCTCCCAAGAATTGTTTTATTGTTTCCTTGAGCCGCTCGTACTCCGCAATAGCTTGTTGTTTTTCTTGATTTGGTGCTTCAACTGCCTGATGGGTTGCGTAGAACCATTTGGTTTGTACTGCCTGAATTTTTGCCAGTGTAGCAAGAGGCAACCTTTCCATACTTGGTTGGCTGGCATAACCTGCATATTCTTGTAGTTGATTTGGAGTTAAGGTATTACTATCTGTCAGGCTAATATTTATTGGAACATACTTGAGCAGGTTTGCCTTGCCAATTACAACGGTATTCTGCAGCAACTCTTTCTGTATTGATAACTCAATAATATCACGTTCATTCCTACGTATATCTTCCTCAAGATTACTACATTCTCCGGTCCATCTTATATTTTGGATTTCATCATTGCCTTTTATAATCTGGTCCCGCAAAGATTGTAGACGTTTTACCCATTCATTGATGCTTCCTTGCAAACCTTGTATAAGGTCATCATTCTCAGACTTGCTAAGGCGAATGTCCAATATGCGTTTAAGGTGTCTTTGCAGCAGGTCTAAAAACCGTGTTTTCCCCGAACCGTTTTTCCCGGCAATAACCACCACGTTGCCCATCTTAGACAACTTCACTTCCCGTAAGCCGATTTGAGCTGCTTCGGTGGCCGGAATGTGTATCGATTCAATTTTCATACTGGGCAATGATTTAAATGTTCCGGCAAGTTACTTCCGCATCCATCCGCCGTACCGAGTATTTTCCTGCTGATTTGCCGCTCTTACCTACCCCAGCCACCCGCCCCGCATGCTCTTCCTCGCCGAACCCATCACGCCCTTCGACTGGCACCGCATCCTTTGGACGGCCGACGCGCCGCCCAGCTTTCTGTTTGAAGTGGCGTTTCGCTGCGCGGCCACTTACATCCTGCTGCTAGGCATTCTGCGCCTCACGGGCCGGCGCGGGGTGCGGCAGCTGTCTATTTTCGAGCTTAGCCTGATTCTGGGCCTGGGCTCGGCGGCCGGCGACACCATGTTTTACGACGACACGCCGCTGCTGCCCGTGGTGGTGGTATTTGTGGTGGTGGGGGCGCTGTACTGGCTGTTCAATCGCCTCACCGAGTGGTTCCCGCGCTTCGGCGACTGGCTCGAAGGCAAGCCCATTCTGCTCGTCGAGGAAGGCCGCCTCAACCTGCCCAACCTCGACGGCCTCAACCTGACCCAGAAGGAGCTGTTCGGCGAGCTGCGCCAGCAGCAGGTAGAGCACCTGGGGCAGGTGCGCCGCGCCTACATGGAAGCCACCGGCCAGCTCAGCACCTACTTCTACGCCCCCGACGAGGCCGGGCCGGGCCTGCCCATCTGGCCCGAGCTCCTGGAAAAATCGCAGCAGCGCGTGGAAGCGGCCGGCGCGCACGCCTGCTGCCGGTGCGGCGAAGTGCGGGAGCTGGCGCGAGGCGAGGCCGCCACCTGCCCGGTGTGTCGGGGTAAAAGCTGGGTGCCGGTGTGCGATGCTCAACGGGAGGCGTGAGCGGGCCTGAAACGGCTACTAGAAGAGTTGGTGGGCGGAGTAACCCGAATTTTTAATTCGGCCCGCTAGTAAGACCTATGTTAACCAGGCTCACCGTGCTGATGAGCCGAATTAAAAATTCGGGGTACTCCGCCCATTAGCTACTTTGCGGGGCGAAACCGAACCGCCGCTACCCCAACCCGGATGCACAAACCAACCGTTTTAATCACCGGCGGCACCAGCGGCATTGGGCTGGCTACGGCCCGGCTATTTGCCCAGAACGGCCACCCGGTGGTCATCACGGCCCGCGATGCAGCCAAAGCAGAAAGCCTTGTGGCCGGCATTCAAGCGCAGACCGGCAACCCGCGCGTGCGCTGGCTGTGGGGCGATTTATCGACTATTGCCGGCTGCCAGGCGCTAGTGGCAAAAATCCGGCGGGAAGTACCCGATTTGCAGGTTCTGATTAACAACGCCGGGGTATTTATGACGGAGAAGGTGCTGAACCCCGACGGCTTCGAAACCAATTTCATGGTCAACTGCCTGGCTCCGTTCATCCTCGCCACCGGCCTGGCCGACGTGCTGGCCCGCAACCACCCCGCCCGCATCCTCAACGTGAGCACGGGCCTGCACCTGAGCGGCCACTTCGACCTGGCGCAAACGCCCTACGGCCACGACTTCGGCCCCCGCGCCAGCTACCGCAACGCCAAGCTCGCCAATGCCCTGCACACCGTCGAGCTGGCCCGGCACCTGCACGGCCGGGGCATCACGGTCAACGCCTTCAGCCCCGGTCTCTTCAACACCACCGTGATGAAAGCCCGGGGCCTGACGCGGCTGTTTTTCAAGTATGCCGGGGCTGTTTATGCGCTGTTCCGGCCCATTGCGGGCGCGGCGCTGGCCCCGTATTACCTGGCCACCGCGCCCGAGCTGGCCGGGGTAACGGGCCAGTTCTTTTATCAGCAAAAGCCCGCCGCCTTCGCCCCGCAGGTGGCCGACGCGGCGCTGCGGCAGCAGCTCTGGCAGCAAACGCTGGCGTGGCTGGCCGCCGCCGGGGCCGGGCCGGGCCGCCCAGGCAAGGCGCTACCTTTAGCCCGATGAAGCCCACTGCCCTACCGGTGCTCGCCCTGGCCTCGTTTCCGGGGCCGCTGGCCCGCACGCCGTACTACTGCGACCGCCTGCAAAGCCACGTCGTCCGGTTTCCGCACGTGAACGCGCCGCACGGCCACGACTTCTACCTGCTGCTCTACATCACCGAGGGTGGGGGCACGCACACCGTCGATTTGGTGACGTATGAGCTGCGGCCGGGCAGCCTGTTTTTTCTGGCCCCGGGGCAGGTGCATCACTGGCACTTAGCGCCCGATACCCGCGGCTTCGTGGTGTTTTTCAGCGCCGACTTCTACCTGTTCCGCTACCCCGGCAGCGGGCTCTACGACTTCCCGTTTTTCGACAGCACGCACCCGCCGGTGCTGTACCTGCCACCCGCCGAAACCGAAATTCGCCCGCTTTTCGAGCGAATGTTTGTTGAGTTTTCGGTGCCGCAGCCCAAGCAGGCGGAGGTTTTCCGCTCTTACCTGCACCTGTGCCTGGCGCTGGCGGCCCGCCACTACGCGGCCCCCGCCCCGGCCGAGGCGGGCCTGGCCCGGCAGCAAATCCGGCAGTTCGGGGCGCTGCTCAACCTGCACTACCGCAGCCATCGCAGCGTGCGCGACTATGCCGAGCTGCTGCACGTATCGGCCAACCACCTCAACGCAGTGTGCCGCCGGGTGCTCAACAAAACGGCCAGCGCCCTCATCCACGAGCGGGTCATCACCGAAGCGCAGCGGCTGCTGAGCCACTCGGCGCTGGGCGTGGCGCAGGTGGCCTACGAGCTGGGCTTTGAAGATGCCTCGTACTTCGGGCGCTACTTCCGCAAGTACGCCGGCAGCACGCCCGAGGCCTTCCGGCAGCAGCGTTGATTTGTCCGGTAAGTGCCCGCAAACGGGCGGTGCGGGCGGCGGGCGGGCCGGGTAATTTTGGGATACCAATGCGGCCGGTGCCGCGCCGGCCCTTCGCGTATGGGCGCGGGCCGCATTCCTCCGTATAGAAGCTTCCTCATGCATCCCTCCCCCACCCCGGTTATGGCCGAAGCCCCCGACAACTACGAGCTCATCGATTCGACGGCGCTGGCGCTGGCCAAGCTGCGCTGCCCGCGCTGCCACCAGGGCCAACTCTTCAGCTACCCGGCCCTCCACATCACCAAATTTGCCCAAATGCCCGCCCGGTGCCCCGTGTGCGGCCAAAGCTTCGAGCCCGAGCCGGGCTTCTACTTCGGCTCGATGTACATCACCTTCGGCTTCAACGTGGCCACCACGCTGGTGCTGGGCGTGCTGATTTACTACCTCCTGGGC
>JALYUI010000780.1 GCA_030853845.1 Bacteroidota bacterium
GTAACCAAACTGAATTTGCGCGGGGCCAACCTCACGGCGCTGGGCTTTTATACCGGCGGCGACCTGCGCGTGCAAGGCAACCTGACGGCCAACCTGCGCGGCTCCGACCTGAACTCGCTCAACGGCACGTTCAGCGGGACCAAAATTGTGATTGTGCGCGACAACCAGGCGTTTCCGCTCGACTCGCTCAACGGCCGCATCGTGCAGAATGCCAACCGCACGCTGGCCGTCATCACCTCCGACATTGCCAACGTGCGGCTTGATGGCAACGTGCACCTGGGCGACCTGGCCACCGAGTTGCAGCAGCACCTCGACCGCTACTTCGATGTGCCGGGCGTGAAGTATGTGCCCAGCAATGCCGACCGGCACTTCACCTACTCGCTCCAGCTGAAAGACCCCAAGCTGGCCACCAAGCTGGTGCCCAACTTGAAACGGATTTCGCCCTTCACCCTCAGCGGCGACTACTCGCGGCAGGCGGCCCGCCTCACGGCCAACACCAGCATTCCCGTCATTCGCTACGCCAACTACCGGATTGACTCGTTGAAGCTGACCGTCGATTCGGACCCCGCCAAGCTCGACTACAGCCTGCGAATGGCCCAGGCCGCGCAGGACAGCACGCTGAAGCTGCGCCGCCCCAGCCTGGTGGGCAACATTGCCAATAACAAGCTGTTCAGCCGCGTGGCCATTCTCGGCGACTCGGCCAACCGCGAGCGGCTGGCGGTGGCCGGAACCCTCAGCGCCCTGGCCCAACCAGGAACCAGGAACCAGAAATCAGAAACTATTTACGAGTTTGTGGCCGCGCCCGAGCAGGTTATCAACTATGAAAACTGGACGGCGGGCGCGAACAACTTTGTGCGATACTACCCTACCGGCGAGGTAGTGGCCGACGGCCTCAACCTGACGAATGGCCGCAGTACGCTGGCCCTGCAAAGCCAGAACCCGCAGGTGCGGACCTCGCCACTGGGCGTCACGTTCACCAATTTCGAGCTGGCCGAGCTGGCCCGCATCGTGCAGCAGCAAGATTCGCTGGTGGCCGGCAACCTGAACGGCACGGCCCGGATTGATAATCTGGGCAAGAAAAACCAGGCCTTCACGGCCGATGCCACGATTAAAAACCTGGTATTCCAGAAGGCCCTCATCGGCGACATTGCCGTGAAAGCCACCAACTCCACGCCCAACCGCTACGACGTGGATGCCCGCCTGACCGGCGGTACCAGCGGCACCATTGGCGGCGAGGGCAACGACGTGCGCGTGGCTGGCTACTATCAGGCCGACAGCCAGCAGCCCCTCCACCTGACCGTGGACGCCCAGCGCCTGCTACTGCGACTGGCCCAGGCATTCTCGGCCGGGCAGCTCGAACAGGCGGCCGGTTACGCACGCGGGCAGCTCACGCTGACGGGTTCGGTTGCGGCCCCGGTAGTGCGCGGCACGCTCACCACTTCGCCCGATGCCGCGTTTGCCGTGACGCAGCTCGGGGCGCTCTACCACCTGCCCGGCCAGGAGCTGACGTTTGACGACCGGGGCATCAAATTCGACAACTTCACGGTGCGCGACTCGGCCGACAATAAAGCGGTGGCCAATGGCTACCTGCTCACCAAGGACTTCATCAACTACGCCTTCGACCTCACGGCCACCACCGACAACTTCGTGGCCGTGAACAGCACCCGCAAAAATAATCCGCTCTTCTACGGCAAGCTGGTGGTGGATTCTAAAACCCGCATTACCGGCCCGCTGGAGCTCATGAAAATCAACACCAACGTGACGGTGGTCGAAGGTTCCAGGCTGACCATTGAGACGCCGGGCACCGAGGCCAATAAGGTTGATTCCGAAGGTATTGTGGAGTGGATTGACAAGAGCGCGCCCGTGGACACCATGCTGCAACGGCAGCTGGCGCTGGACACGATGAAGACGGCCACCGGCTACGACATCACGGCCGTGGTAACGGTGACCGACAAAACGCCGGTTACCGTGATTATTGACCCCATCAGCGGCGACTACCTGAAGGTGCGCGCCAACGGCACGCTCAATACCAACATCGACCCCACGGGCACCATCACGCTCAGCGGCCGGCTGGAAGTGGCCCGGGGCTCCTACCACCTGTCGCTCTACGATTTGGCTTCGCGCGACTTTATCATCCGGCGCGGTTCCAGCCTGACGTGGAGCGGCGACCCCTACAACGCCGAACTCGACGTGACGGCCGTGTACAAGGTGCAAGCCGCGCCCGCCGACCTGCTCGCCGGCCAGGGCCTCGACAATGCCGTGGCGAATACCACGGCCCGCAATCGCCTCCCCTTCAACGTGCTGCTGAACGTGACCGAGCAGTTGAGCAAGCCCCTCATTGGCTTCGATATCACGCTGCCCGAAAACCAGCGCGGGGCGCTCGATGGCCAGGTGGAAGCCAAGCTGGCCCAGCTGCGCCAGCCCAACCAAACCTCGGAGCAGAGCAAGCAGGTGTTTTCGCTGCTGATTCTGGGCCGCTTCCTGCAGCAGAATCCGTTTGATGCCAGCGCCAGCGAGGGCTTTGTGGCCACGCAGCTGCGCGGCTCGGCCAGTGCCGTGCTCACCGACCAGCTCAATAACCTCACCGGCAAATACCTCTCCGGCCTGGGCCTCGACCTGGGCGTGACCAACCAGGCCGACTACAGCAGCGGCTCGGCTAAAAGCCGCACCGACCTGAACGTGGCCGTGAAGCGCCAGTTCCTCAACAACCGCCTCTCGGTGCGCCTCGGTACGGATATCCCGCTCAGCGGCACGCCCGGCAACAATACCACGCAGGGCAAAAGCTCGGCCAGCACCTTTGCCGGCGATATCAGCATCGAATACAGCATTCTGCGCGATGGCCGCCTGCGCCTGCGGGCCTTCCGCCAGAATGGCTACGAAGACATCGATGGCCAGGTCATCAAGACCGGCGTGGCCCTGGTATTCCAGCGCGAGTACGACAACCTCCAGGAGCTGTTTGCCAAGCTGCCGCCCGCCGTGAAGGAGGAGCGCAAACAGCAGCGCAAGCAGGAAAAAGCCGATAAAAAAGCCCTCCAGGATTCCCTGTCGAGCCCACCCACGGCCCGCGTCGACAGCAGTAAAACCACCAGCAGCCCCAGGAAATGAGAAAGCTGCGCCGCGCTGCCCGCCCCCCGTTTCACCGCCGGCCGCTTTTGGCTGGCCCACCTCTTCATGCTGCCGTTTTGATTCCAGTTAGCTATTCAACGAAGCTGTTTCTCTTCTCCGCTCCTGCCCGCCGCGCGCTGCTGCTGGCACCCGTGCTGCTGCTGCTGGGCTCGTGCTCGGGCCTGAAATTCGTGGCCGAAGGCGAACGGCTCTACACCGGCGGCAAGGTGACCATTCAGCCGCCGGCCGGCGAAAAAACGGTGAACAACCAGAGCGCCCTGCAAACCGAGCTCGTATCGGTGATTGGCCCCAAGCCCAATAGCTCCATTCTGGGGCTGCGGCCCAAGCTCTACTTCTGGCACATGGGCGTGGGCAAGAAAAAGGGCCTGGGCAAGTTCTTCGCCGACAAGTTTGGCGAGCCGCCCATCTACCTGTCGCAGGCTAAGCCCACCACCGTGCGCGACCTTATCGTGAACCGCCTGCACAACAACGGCTTTTTTAATGGCACGGCTTCTTTTGAAGTGAAGAAGCAGGCGAAAACGGCTTCCATCGACTACACCGCCCGGCCCGGCCGGGTGTACCGCTACACGCAGGTCACGTTCCCGCAGGGCGACTCGGTGGTGCGGGCCGCTATTCGGGCCACGCAGGGCGAGAGTCTGGTGAAAGTGGGCGATGCCTACAACCTCGCCACCCTCACCAACGAGCGGGTGCGCATCGATGCCGTGCTGAAGGAGCAAGGCTACTACTATTTCGCACCCGACTACATCGTTTTCAAGGTCGACAGCACCCTCGACCATCAGGCCACCGTCGATGTGCGCCTCAAAGCCACTGCCCCGCCCAAGGCCGTGCGCCCCTACTGGCTCGACCAGGTGAAGCTGAACACCAACTATGTGCTCACCGACACCACCATGCGCAACCCCATCCGCTTCCGGGGCTACCAGTATTTTCCGGATGAGGAGATGTTTAAGGCCGTGGCCATCACCCGCGCCACCTTCCTCTACCCCGACAGCGTGTTCCGCCGCCGCCGCCGCGACCAGACCCTGAGCCGCCTCATGAGCCTGGGCACGTTCCGCTTCGTGGAAATCCGCTTCAAGCCCGCCGCCGCCGGCGACACCGCCGTGACCGTGCCGCCCAACGCCCCGCCCGGCAGCAACCGCTCGGTGGGCCTGCGCCACCGCCTCGATGCCGAGGTGCTTATGACCCAGCTCAAGAAGAAAAGCCTACGCGCCGAACTACAGCTGGTGAACAAAACCAACGGCTTCACCGGCCCGGCCCTGAAGGTGACCTTCCGTAACCGCTCGGCCCTGCGCGGGGCCGAGCAGCTGCTCATCAATGGCATTGCCTCCACCGAAACCCAGACTGGCAACGGCAACGGGGCCCTGGGCCTCACCAGCTACGAGTACGGCATCAGCGCCCAGTTGCTTATTCCGCGCTTGGTAACGCCCGATTTGCCGCTGCTCGATGTGAAGCTGCCCAATTCCGACTTCCAGCCCCGTACCATCCTGGCCGTGGGCGCGCGCACCGTGACGCGCGCCAACTACTTCTCGCAAAACTTCTTCAACTTCAACTACGGCTACACCTGGAAAACCAAGGTGACCAACGAGCAGGAAATCCGGCCCATCGACATCACCTACGTCCAGTTTGCGCCCACCGACACGTTTACCACCATTCTGAACAGCCCCGAGAAAAGCTTCCTCAAAAGTGCTTTCCAGCAGCAGTTTATCCTGGCCAGCTCCTACCGCTACACCTTCAACCAGCAGTCGCTGGAGCAGCGCCGCCAGCAGATTTACTTCAGCGGGCAGGTTGAAGGCAGCGGCAACCTGGCCCAGGCCCTGGCCACCACCGTCAAAACGCCCGAAGGCCCCTCGGGCGGCCACACCATTCTGGGCCAGGAATACAGCCAGTACCTCAAATTCGATTTGGAGCTGCGCGAATACTACCGCGTCAGTCCCGACCCCACCTCCGGCAACCGCATTGTGGCGCGCCTGCTGGCCGGCGTGGGCAACCCCTACGGTAACTCGCGGGTGCTGCCCTACCCCAAGCAGTACGGCATTGGCGGCCCCAACTCGGTGCGGGCCTTCGCCGCCCGGGGCATCGGCCCCGGCACCTACGCGCCCACTTCCGCCAGCCAAACCGTGAACCAGTTCTACGACCAGGTGGGCGATATTCGCCTCGAAGGCAAC
>JALYUI010000802.1 GCA_030853845.1 Bacteroidota bacterium
GCCTGGTACTCCCTGGGCGCATTTTCGTGCACGGCCGCCACAATGCAGCTCAGCGTTTTCTTGGCCCCAAACTGCACGATGACGCGCCCCCCAATCACCACGCTGTCGTTCAGCTCGAACGGCACCCGGTAGGTGTAGAGCCGGGGCAGCGGCAAAGGCAGGATTACGTCGGCAAACAGGGTAACCCGCTCGGGAGCAGGCGCGGCGGCGGGAGAGCTGAAATTAAGCGAAAGACTCAAAACGGCGTGGCGTGGGGCGAATAGTAAAGATAAGCAGGGCCGGCGCTGGCCAAAGCGTGGACTCTGCGAGTCCGCGCGTCTGAATGAAACCCAGTGCCGGCCGCAGCTCAGAGCGCAACGGCGGCCCGCACTGTAGCGTGAACTCTGCGAGTCCGCGCGTGGGCCGGTCGTTCAAACGCGCGCACTCGCAGAGTCCACGCTACAGCGCCGCCATAGCCTCGGGCACCGTGTAAACCGGGGCCTGGCAGGCAGAATTACGGCATATGTTCACGGCGGTGCGCCCGTCGGCCGGGAGCTGGTGCAACTTCAGCAGCGGCAGCTCCGAAGCATCTTCGGTGCCGGCCAGCACGGTGTCGAAAAGGAACTGGCGGCTCAGCTCCTCGCGGAATTCTTCGGCCTGCGGGCCAATGAGGGCAATTTCGGCCCCCGAATGCAGCAGGGCGGCGTAGAGGGAAGCCCAGTTGGTGAGGTGCTGGGGCTCCTTCACTACCAAGTGGCGCACCTGGGCCAGCATGGCGGTGGCCTGGTCCACGTATTCGGGTTTTTCGACGTGGCGGCCCAGGCGGCGCAGGTTGTGCGCCATCACCGAGTTCGAGGCCGGAATCACGTTGTCGAACAGCTCTTTTTTGCGGGCGATGAGCGGCTCGGCGCGGCTGTCGGTGTAGAAGAACTGGTTTTCGGCGGGGTCGAAGAAGTTGGCTTGCACGTACTCCATCAGCC
Source organism: Bacteroidota bacterium (assembly GCA_030853845.1). Lineage (GTDB taxonomy): Bacteria > Bacteroidota > Bacteroidia > Cytophagales > Hymenobacteraceae > Hymenobacter. The sequence goes on from JALYUI010000802.1 coordinate 960, forward strand.
CTTCGGCCTCATGCAGCCACTTTTCCGCAAAAGACACTTCATACAGACTTATGTAAGCCTGAATGACCAGCGCGTAGTCTTCGAGAAAGCCGCTGATGCTGGCCCGGCCGTTTTTGCAGGTCCGGAACAGGCCCGCCCCATCGCGCAGGTTGGCTTCGATGAAGCGGGCGTTGCGCTCGGCCACCACCAGAAACTCGGGCTCGCCGAAGGCCCGGTAAGCATCGGTGAGGCCCTGGAGCATGAGGGCGTTCCAGCCGGTCAGCACTTTGTCGTCGAGGCCGGGGCGCACGCGGGTGGCCCGCACGGCCATGATTTTCTGCTTCCAACCCGTCACCAGCTCGGCCAGCGCGTGGGGGGCCAGCTGGTGGGCGGCGGCGAAGGCTTCGTCGGTTTCGCGGCGGTGCAGAATGTTGCGGCCGTGCTCCCAGTTGCCGGCGGCCGTGCAGTTGTAATAGTCGGCAAACAGCGGCTCCTCATCGCCCAGAATTTCGCGCAGCTCTTCCTTCGTGAAAACATAGAATTTGCCCTCCTCGCCCTCGCTGTCGGCATCGAGCGAAGAATAAAAACCGCCCTCAGCGTTGGTCAGCTCCAGGCGGATAAATTCGATGGTGTCGTACACCGTTTCGCGGAACAACTCGTCCTGCGTCAGTTGGAAGGCTTCACTGTAGAGGCTCACCAGCTGGCCGTTGTCGTAGAGCATTTTCTCGAAATGCGGGGCTAGCCACTCGCCATCCACCGAGTAGCGGGCGAAGCCGCCGTGGGCCTGGTCGTAGATGCCGCCCCAGGCCATTTCGCGCAGCGTGAGTACGGCCTGGTCGAGCACGGCCCGGCTGCCGCTGCTGGCGTGCGCCCGCAACAGAAACCGCCAGATGCTGGGCATCGGGAACTTCGGGGCGCGGTTCATGCCGCCGTGCTCGCGGTCGAATTTCGTGCTCAGATTGTACACCAGCAGCTTGAATTCTTCCTCGGAAACCCCCGCCGGGCCGGTTTGGGGTACCACGCCAACGGCCGCCAGGGCAGTATAATCCGCTTCCTGAATGGTATTGCGGTTGGCCGCGCCATACTTGGCCAGCTCGCTCGTGCCAATCAGTTCCATAAACCGCTCGGCCGACTGCTCCAGCTCGGTGCGGTGCTCGCCGGCGTAGGCCTGGCCGATGTTTTCGAGCAGCTTGGTCCAGTTGCCGCGCGGGAAGTAGGTGCCGCCGTAGAAGGGTTTGGCCTCGGCGGTCAGAAACACGTTCAGCGGCCAGCCGCCCTGCAGGCCCATCGCGTGCAGGGCATCCATGTAAATCTGGTCCACGTCGGGCCGCTCCTCACGGTCGACTTTGATGCAGACGAAGTGCTCGTTCATCACCGCCGCCACGGCCTCGTTCTCGAACGACTCACGCTCCATCACGTGGCACCAGTGGCAGGCCGCGTAGCCAATGCTTACCAGAATGGGCTTTTGCTCGGCGCGGGCGCGGTTCAGGGCTTCCGGTCCCCAGGGGTACCAGTCCACCGGGTTGTGGGCGTGCTGTTGCAGGTAAGGGCTGGTTTCATCGGCGAGGCGGTTGGTGTGCGGAGCAGGGTGGGCCATGAGGAGCGGAGTAGGGGAGGTATTGAAACACCAAACCCGGCGAAAAGGGCCGGGTCTGGGTAAAAATTAATGCAAGCGGCAGGTATTCATGCCCCAACCGGTACGGAGGCTGCCTACTTCTTCGGCGCTTTCGCCTTGCCGGCCGGTTTTGCTGCCGGTTTTGCTGCCGGTTTCGCCGCCGCTTGAGTGGCCGGGGCTGCTTTGGCAATGGCTTTGGCCGTCGGCTTGGCTGCCGCTAAAGAAGCTTTCGCGGCTTTAGCAACTGCGGGAGCTGTAGAGGTTGCCGGAGCTTTTGCAGATTTTGAGGCTTTAGCCGCTGCCGGAGCAGGTTTCTCCGCAGCGGCTTTAGGGGCGGATGTTGCTTTCTGCGCAGTGGCAGGAGCAGCTTTTGCAACGGGCGTTTTCGCTATGGCTTTTGACGGCGATGCCAGGACGGGCTGGGCCGCCGCTTTGGTAGCCGCTTTGCCAGTAGTGGTTGCCGAAGGTTTGGTTGCCGGCTGTGCAGCCCTTATCGGGGCAGTCTTTGCCGCTGGTTTGGCTGCCCCCGACGCTGCTTTCGTTGCCGATGCGCTGGGCTGTGCTGCGGCCTTCGTAGGCGCAGCAGTTACGGTAGCGACGGCTTTCGCGGCTGGCGTGGGTTTGCCCGAAGTCATTCCAGCTGCTTTAGAAGTTTTAGCGCCTTTCGCCGCCGAAGCTGCCGCAGCTGGCTTAACTGCCGGTTTGGGGGCCGCCGCTGCAACAGGAGCCGCTTTTGCCACCGCCGGTTTCGCGTTAGCTGCCTGCGCTAACGCTGCTTTAGCCACTTTCCCGGCCGGTGCGGCGAGTGCAGGTACAACCGAAGCAGCAACAGGTTTCGCCGCCGAAGCCAGTGCCGCTGCCGAAACAACCGGGCTAGCGGCAACTGCTTTTCCAGCCGCCGCCTTTCCACCTTTCGCATTCGAGGCGGCCGGCTTTCCAGACGGTACCTTACCCGTTTTAGCGGGGGCAGTCGGCTCGACTAAAGAGGCCAAATTACCCATCAAACGGCCTGCCGCCACTTGCGTAAGCAGCGCGGTCGAATCGGCCACCGGAATGATTGGCGTATCAAACGCCGGCTTTTCCGCGCGCCCGCCCACCATTGCGCGGCTTTTGCGCTTCGAGGGCTTCGGAGCCGAAGCAGGAGCGGGCGAAGTTGACTGCGCCGAAGCCGCAACGCCTGTGGCGGCAACTGCCGGAGCCGTCGCCTCCGCCGCTACCGAAGCGGCCGAAACGAATACGACCGGCGTGGTCGCTAAGGCCCCCGATTCACGCACCGGCAGCGCCGGCTGGCGGCGGCCGTTGTCGCGGCCGTTGCGGCCATCACGGCGGTTGTTATCGCGCCGGTTGTCGCTCTGGGCCAGTGCATCCGCTTTGTCCGTCACTACCACTGCCGCCCCGCGCGGCTGGGCTGGCTCCGCAGCATCCGCTACGCCGGTTGCAACTGAGGATTCCGATTCCGGCGCGCCGGCCCGGTTGCCCTTTTTCTTCTTGCGATTACGGCTCTTGCGCGACGACGAACCCGGTCCTGCTAATTCACTCCCCGCCACCTCGTCGCCAGCATTGGCCGAAGCTTGCGTTATCGCAGTTGCCGGCCCATCAGCCCCATCCGTTGCGGCGTCCGCTGCCTCCGGAGTGGCGAACAGCGGCACCCGCGCCGCGCCCCGGCCGCCATCGCGGCGGCGGTCGTTGCG
>JALYUI010000021.1 GCA_030853845.1 Bacteroidota bacterium
CGGAACCGGGGCGCTTTAGGGCGCGCCGCGACTGGTCTTTAGTTCCCGGCTCCGTATGAAAAACCTTTTCTCCCCCTGGCTCCTGCTGCCGGCCCTGCTCCTGCTGGCTGCCCCCCGCCTCGCCCACGCCCAAACCGGCGGGGTCCGCATCGGCACGGCTGGTGTCCCCGATGCCTCGGCGGCGCTCGACATCGTGAGCAGTTCTAAGGGCCTGCTGCTGCCCCGCGTGGCGGCCGCCGCCGGCATTGCCAGCCCCGCAGCCGGCCTGCTGGTGTACCAGACCGGCGCGCCGGCCGGCTTCTACTACAACGCCGGCACGGCCGCCGCCCCGGTTTGGCGGCAGATTGGCACCACTGCCAACGGCGACAACCTGGGCAACCATACCGCCACCACCAACGTGGGGCTGAACGGCAACTGGCTCAGCAACGCCGCCGGCAACGCCAACGGCCTGCGCGTGGACAACGCCGGCAACGTGGGCGTGGGCGTGGCCGTGCCCACCCAGGCGCTGGACGTGAACGGCGGCATCCTGGCCCGCGCCAACGGCCTCATCAGCAACCAGGGTGCCCACCTGCAGTGGAACCGCAGCGGCGGCACCGGCGAAACCCTGCTCCTGAACCAGAAGGGCGGCGGCCCGGGGGCCATGCTCTTCGGCGCGACGGATGCCGTGAGCAGCGGCAACAACACCGTCACCGAATGGGCGCGCTTTGACGGCAACGGCAACTTCGGCCTCAACACCAACAACCCCGGCCAGCGGCTCGACGTGAACGGCAACGCCAACGTGAGCGGCAACACCACCACCGGCGGCAACGCCAGCGTGAACGGGCCGTTGGGCGTGGTGCTCAACGGCCAGGACCGGCCGCTGATTACGCGCGGCTACGATGTATTCGGCAGCGGCAGCTACCAAGGAGCCGGGCGCTGGGGCTTGTTCATGGAGCCCAGCACCCTCACCTTCGGGGTGCCGGCCATTGCGGGCAAGAACTTTCAATGGGCCACTTACAACGCCAACTCCACCCTAGCCGCTACGCTCATGCTGCTCAACCAGAGCGGGCAGTTGGGCATCGGCACCACCACCGGCCCGGCCACTACCCTGGATGTGCGCACGGCCGACGGCACGGCTGCTATTACGGTGGGTAGCACCGGCGCCACGGCCGGGGCCGTGTACCTGGGCAACCCCAACCACGGCCTGAAGCGCGCCTACAACGGCGGCAACGACGTGGGGTTGTTCACGACCAGCGGCAGCGTGTACCTGAGCGCAAACAACACCAGCATCAGCCAGTTTGTGCTGCAAAATGGCGGTGGCGTGGGCATCGGCACGGCTAGTCCGGTGGGCACGGCCCTGCTGGAACTGGCCAGCACCACCAAGGGCTTTTTGCCGCCGCGCATGACCAAAACGGAGCGCGACGCCATTGGCAGCCCGGCGGCGGGCCTCACCATCTACAACACCAGCACCAACAAGCTCAACACCTGGAACGGCGCGAGCTGGGACGAGGCGTTGAGTGCGAACGAGCAGCCGCAGCCGGGCGGGCCGAGCATCACCTTCGGCTACACCGGGGCCGCGCAGACCTACACCGTGCCCGCTGGTGTGTTTAGCCTGAATGTAGACGCGGCTGGTGCGCAGGGCGGCCAATCATTTGTTGGGAATGCCTTTGGAGGACCTGGGGGGCGGGCACAGGCCACGCTGACGGTAACTCCCGGCAAAGTACTGACGCTTTACGTAGGGGGGGCAGGCAGTAGGGCACCCAGTTCGGCGACGTACGGTGGGGCAGGGTACAACGGCGGGGGTAATGGGAGTGGTGGCGGTGGAAGCGGCGGCGGGGGCGGAGCCAGCGACGTACGCCGGTCAGGCACCGTACCCAGCACCAATTTGGCCGACCGGTTGCTGGTGGCAGCTGGGGGTGGGGGCGGCGGCGAATACGGCGGCGGCGGCGCTGGTGGAGGTACTACCGGCGGCACCGGCGGTGGGGGCCCCCAGCCCGCCCCTGGCGGTGGCACTTACGTTAACGGACTTCCTGGCACGGGCGGCACGCAAAGCGCGGGCGGTAGCGGCGGTAGCCCTAGGGGTAACACTGGCGGCGCGTTGGGGATAGGGGGCAGTGACATTAACGACCAGAACGGCGGCGGGGGTGGGGCCGGCTATTATGGCGGCGGCGCCGGCTATCGAGCCGGGGGTGGCGGTGGCTCATCGTGGGTAGCCCCGGCGGGCGGCAGCAACGTGGTGCTAACCAGTGCCTACCAATACGGCCAGGGCAGTATCACCATCACGCCCGGCCCGGCCTACGCGGCGCCGGTGCTCAATGGCACCAATTTTACGAGTGTAGCTTCCGCCAACGGCCTGTTGGCGCGCGGCTCGGATAATATCACCCAACAAGGCGCCCACTTGCAATGGAACCGCAGCGGCTTTGAAGGTGAAACCTGGCTGCTGAACCAGCAGGGCGGCGGCGGCGGCAACGCCGGCATCCGCTTCGGCAAGTCGGACCAGAACAACAACATCACTGAGTTTGGCCGCTTCCAGGACAACGGCCGCTTCGGCCTGGGCACCACCAACCCCATTGCCCCGCTGCACGTGCGCGGCGCGGCCACCACCACCGTGGCCACCGGCAATGCCTCGTTCTTCAACCAGGGCGGAGGCTTCAATGCCATCGGCAACCAGTCGGGCAATAAGCAAACCACCGCCTATTTTGAGGGCGGCGAGGTGTGGGTGAGCGGCTACATCGTGGCCGGCAACCTGCAAACCACTTCCGACCGCCGCATCAAGCACGTCATCGGCCTGAGCAACCCGGCCACTGACCTGGCCTTGCTCAACCGGCTCCGCATCACCGACTACACCTACATCGACCAGGTGAACAACACGCCCGGCACCGTGAAGAAGGTCATCGCCCAGGAGGTGGAGCAGGTGCTGCCCACCGCCGTTACGCGCAGCACCCAGGCCCTGCCCAACGTGTACGAGCGGGCCACCCGCGTCAGCTTCGCCAACGGCGAGCTTACCGTGACCACCGCCAAGCCCCACGAGCTGCCCGCCACCGGCGGCCGGATGCGCTTCTACACCCCCACGAACCAAAGCTTCGACCCCGAAGTGACCGTGCTGGATGCCCACACCGTGCGCTTCGCCAGCACCGAGGACCATGCCGCCGGCCTGTTCGTGTACGGCAAGTACGTCGACGACTTCCGCTCGGTGGACTACGACGCCCTAACCACCCTCAACGTGAGCGCTACCCAGGAGCTGGCCCGCAAAGTAGCGGCCCTCGAAGCCCAGAACAAAGACCTACAGGCGCAACACGCCGCTGCCCACACCGAGCTACAGACGGTGAAAGCGCAAGCCGCCGCCGACAAAGCCCAGGCCACCGCCACGCTGGAAACCTTCGAGGCCCGGCTGCGGCGGCTGGAGGCCGGTGGCGGGTCGGACCCGGGAGGGCAGGCCCGGAAGTAGTGCTTGCTGCAATCCGACTCACGACGCCTCCGGTCCCTGGGCCGGCGCGTGGTGCTGGCTGGGAGGAGGTGAGAAAATAAGTGCGCTTATCGCATCAATAGGCGACACCATGATAGGAGTAGTGAGCCGACCTTTGCCGGACGCCAGGGCGTGTCCCGGACAGTATTTTTGCTTGATATGAAGAACTTATCCGCCCTTGGCCGCTGTATGGCGGCGTTGCTACTACTGGCCGGGCCTGTAGTCACCCGCGCCCAAAACGTGGGCATTGGCATCACCACGCCCACCCAAACCCTCGATGTGAACGGCAACGTGCGGGTGCGCGGCGCCACCGGCACGGGCACCCGCCTGCTGCAAGCCGATGCCACGGGCATCGTGAGTCCGGCCGCCACCAGCTACCCGGCCACGGGTACTTTCGCGCCCACCCTGGCCAGCACCACCACCGGCCTCAGCAACCCCCTGGTGGCGGTGAGCGGCACGCTGGCCGTGGTGCTGAACAGAGGCGCGGGCACCCTCAGCCTGTATGACGTCACCAACCCCGCGGCCCTGGTGCTGCGGGGCACGGCCACCGGCATCAGCGGGGGCGTGAAGGTGGCCATGAACGGTGCCAGCGCCGCCGTGCTGTGCAGCGGCAGCCCCTACGTGGTGCAGCTCTACACCCTGGGCAGCGGAACCCCCACGCTGGCCACCACCCTCACCCCGCCCAACTCCCTGGTCAACTCCTTCGCGGGCATCGCCATGACGGCCACGCGGCTCTACGCGGCCTTCGACCGGGGCGGTAGCTACGGCTACTTCTACGTGTATGATGTCAGCAATCCGGCCGCCGTGGTTGCTTACAACCAGGCCGTGCCCTGCCCCACCTGCCCCACCGGCAATACGGGCTACTTCACGCCCCAGAACGTAGCCGCCGCTGGCAACCTGGCCGCCGTGAGCAATGCCTACGCTGGTGCCACCGTGCTCGATGTGAGCGACCCCACCACCCCCCGCACCGTCGGCAGCACCGGCGCGCCGGGCTACAACGGGGCCGACCAGCCCATTGCCCTTACCACGGGTGCGCTGTGCATGCTCACCATCCCCACGGCCCAGCTTTCAACTTATAGCCTGAGTGCTGCCGGGGTGCCTACCCTGCGCAATACGTTCACGACCAGCACCACCCCCGTGAGCGTGGCCCTCAATGGCGACCTGGCCTACGTGGCCTGCCGGGGCACCAGCACCCTGCAGGTGATAGATGTGAGCGGGGCCACCGCCGTGCTGCGCGGCACCATTGCCCTCGATGCCAGCGCCAACAACGTGGCGGCCACCAACACCGTGACCCTGGCCGCCAACGCCAGTGCCGCCAACGACCTGCAAGCCTTCAGCCTGCCCACCCGTACCGTGGCTATCAACACCGATGGCAGCGTGACGACCGTGCCCACCCCCACTGGCACCGACTTTATCCAGAACCAAACCACCACCGCCCAGTCGGCCAGCTTCAACATCAGCGGCAGCGCCGTGGTGGGCAGCACGCTGGCCGTGGGGGTGATGAACAACTTTGCCGGGGGCACCCCGGCCGCCCCGTTGGCCCTCGGCACCAAGGCGGCCAGCTACCTCAGCCTGCGCCCCACCACCGCCGGCACCGATGACTACTTCCAGCTGCCCGCCGCCGCTACCTGCCCCGGCCGCATCTACTACCTCTGCAACGTGGGTACCGTCACGGCCAACCTGACCTCGGCCGGGGGCGGCCTGGTTCGGGCGGCCACGGGCGTAAGCGGCAGCCCCTTCGCGATGCCCAGCAGCAGCACCGGCCGCACCGTGCTCGCCATCTCCGATGGCGTGAACTGGACGATTGGAACGCTGAACTAGCGCCGTTCTCCGCCTGCTGCTCCCGAAACTCCTGCTGCCCCCGCTCCGGCCCAAAACGCAGCGCGGCGCTTTTAATCTCTACTGCTCACTCATATGAAAATTCGTCTTACGCTCGCCCTGCTGCTGCCCGCCCTCACCGGCCTGGCCCAAACCACGCTCACCAACGACGGGGCCACCCTCACCGTGGAGGCCGGGGCCACGCTCTACGTGGCCGGCGGGGTACAGAACAACGCCGCCAGCATCCTCACCAACGCCGGCACCGTGCAGCTCACCGGCGACCTGACCAACGCCGGCACCCTGGCCTCCAGCGGTACGCTGCTCTTCAGCGGCACCGCCAACCAGACCCTCACGCCCGGCACGGCCACCGTGAGTACGCTCATCCTCAACAACACCGGGGCCGTGGGCCAACGCACCCTGGCCCTGCCCGCCGACCTGACTCTGGGCACCGCCCTCACCCTGCAAAGCGGCCTGCTGCGCACGGCCCCCACCGCCACCCTCACCCTGCCCGACGGGGCCACCCTGAGCGGTGAAGGCCCCGGCCAGTACGTGCAGGGCAACCTGAAAGTGGTGCGGGCGGCCGGCAGCGGCATGCTCGATTTCGGCCACGGCCTGAGCCTCGACCGCACCGGCCTGGGCCAGGTGGCGGCCACGCGCACCGCCGGCCTGCTGACGGATAACGTGAGCCGGGGCGTGAACCTGGGCAACGGGGCGTATAAAGGCATCGACCGCATCTGGACCGTGGAAACCGCCGCCGCTCCCAGTGCCGCCGTGTCCGTGACCCTGCGCTGGCTGGCCGACGACGACAACGGCCTGAGCAGCTTTGCCCAGGCGCAGGCCTGGCGGGCGGCCGCAAGCTCGGCCCAATGGGGTGCCGTGGGCAGCGCCCAGGCCGCCACCGTGGCTGGCAGCAGCCGCAGCTTCTCCTTTGCCACGGCCGTGCTGGGCCGCCTCACCGTGAGCAACGCCGCCAACCCGCTGCCCGTCGAGCTGGTGAGCTTCACGGCCGAGCCGCTGGCAGCCGACGCGCTGCTGCGCTGGGCCACGGCTTTGGAAAAGAACAACGACCGGTTCGAGGTGGAGGCCAGCGCCGACGGGCGCACGTTCCGCCGCATCGGGCAGGTGGCCGGCCACGGCAGCAGCCCGATGCCCCACGAGTACCAGCTCCTGGACCCGGCCATTGCCCGCTACGCCGCCAACCCCGTGTACTACCGCCTGCGCCAGGTCGATGCCGATGGCACTTTCAGCTACTCGCCGGTGCGCACGGTGGCCGTGCATGGCCGGCCGGAGCTGGCCCTGTTCCCGAACCCAACTGCCCAGGCGACTACGCTCACGGGCGCACTGCCCGGCACGGCCGTGACGGTGTATGATGCGGTGGGCCGGCTGGTGCTCGCCGCGACGGCCGATGCCACCGGCACGGCGGCGCTGCGGCTGCCCAACGGGCTAGCCACCGGCGTGTACGTGGTGCGTGTGGGTAGCAAAGCGCTGCGCCTGACGGTGGAGTAAGCGGGTGCGGCCGGCCCTACCGGGTGCGGCCCCGCCCCCGCTCCTCCCGCAACAAAAAAAGCCTGACTGTCACCAGTCAGGCTTTTTCGTGCATGCCCGGGACGGGCCGGGTCCGTCCGGGCTTGTGGCTTGCGGCTAGCAGCTTACAGCTTGCAGCTTAGGCGGGCAGCGCGTCGTGGCGGGTTTGCACCTGGGCCAGGCAGTCCTGGTAGCCCAGCAGCTGGCGCTGGGCCGCGTCGAGCTCGCGCTGGCGGCGGAAAGCTCCGCGCCCGCCCTGGCCGCCGAGCTGGTCGTCCTGGAGCTTTTCGCGCTCGCGCTTGAGGCCGCGCAGGCGGATTTCCTCTTTGGTGCGGGCCTCGCCGGTGGCCATGCCGGCGACCCGGGTTTCGAGGGGCGTAATCTGGTCGGTGAGGGAGCTGATGTCGGCCGAGTGGGCCGTGGCCTCGCTGGTTTGCAGCGCGGCCAGCTGCTGGCCCAGGCGCTGGGCCTGGTAGTGGCACTCGGCCCAGCGGGCCAGCAG
>JALYUI010000023.1 GCA_030853845.1 Bacteroidota bacterium
CTCGTGGCCCTGCTCTGGGTTCTGGAGCAGGGGCAGCTCGCGCAGGGTTGTGTTGGGCTGTAGGGCCAGAAATTCGTCCGTGAAAGCGAGGTAGGTGCCCCAGAACGGCTGCGGCTCTTCCTTCACCATAACCTGGCCGGGGGCCGCGAAGTACAGTGCGCCGGGCTGTTGCACGTAGGGCACCGTATCCAGCCAGTGCCGGTTGCCGCTCTGTCGCACCAGCAGCAGCATGTATTCCGTGCGGCGGTGCGGCAGCAGCAGATTCGCATCGTACACCAGGTGTCCTTCTGATCGTACCAGTGTAACCGGAGCGGCGTGAGTGAAGGTGGTGGGCAGTGCCAGTGGCTGCGACGGAATCAGTTGCGGTTGGAGAGGGGAAAGCATGACGGGGGCAGAGTAAGGCATGTAACCCCAGGGCGTGGCTGGGGTTTTGGTCCGGGATATTCCAACCTTGCTAGGAAGGGCGTTTTTCATTTAGCGCGTGAGGACAACCAAAAGTTTGGGCTAGCTCAGTTATGCATTGCCACCCCAAAAGGCCCACGTGGCTACTCCGCCACCGTCATGGGCGTGATGCGGCTCAGCGCGCTGGCATGGTCCACCAGCATCGCTTCGCCGTTGGGTAGTTCGGTGCGGCCCATCAGCAGGTCGGCTACGGCCTGGGCGATATCGGCTGGGGTGGCCAGCTGCCCGCTCGGGTTGATGTCGGTGGCGTAGCGAGCCATGGCGTCGGGATCGGGGCCGCTCAAGCGCTTGGCCATGGGCGTTTCGGTCATCCAGGGGCAGACGGCGTACACGCGCAGGTGCTGGTCGGCGTAGCCGGCGGCGGCCGCGCGGGTCAGGCTGAGCACGGCCGCCTTGCTGGCCCCGTAAATGGCCGCCGACGCAATGGGCATGGTAGTGCCCACGAAAGAGGCAATGTTGATGATGGTGCCTGCCTGTTGGAGCAACATGAGGGGAATGGCGTGCTTCATGGTCAGAAATACCCCTTTTACGTTGACTGACAGCACGTCATCGAGCAGCTCAGCGGATGTATCCTCGAAGCCACCCGAGCCGCATTCAATGCCCGCGCTGTTAATCAGGTAATCCAGCCGGCCGTAGCGTTCGAGCGTGGCCGCCACCAGGTGCTGCACATCGGCTTCCTGGCTTACATCGGCCTGCACGAAGAATGCCGTGTCGCCCAGCTCCTTCGCCGTGGCTTCTCCGCGCTGCTGGTTGCGGCCGGCAATCACGACGTTCATTCCCTGGTTTACCAGCGCCTGCGCGATGGCCTGGCCGATACCCGTGGCTCCGCCGGTAACAATGGCTACTTGTTTCATAGGTGTAGATTTTTATTGCCGCTAAAGTGGCAGGTGCGGCTATGTAATTGATTAAACGATTAACTGACTAAGGGACTGTGTGATGGGATTGCGTTAGTAGTTCTTTGTCCAACTACTAACGCAACCCCTTGCTGAGCCCCCTGCGCGTGGTTATTGAGCATGTGCACAGCGGCATCAAGCGCTTGTTCATGTTCCGGGACAAGATGCGCGTGCGCGGCGACTGGTTCCGCGATACCGTAATGGTAGTGGCCTGCAGCCTGCACAACCTGCGCGTCCGTAGTCCACACTGGGCTTACCTCGCACACGAGCGCGCTAATTCTGACAATTAATCCGCACAAACTTTATGGTGTCGTGGCGGAAACCATTCGTTTCCGAACTATTTGTCAAAGCCCGCGCCAAGCGCCAGCAGTGCTTTCGACCCACTACTGGCCGACGCGAGGCGACTTCATAATATCGTCCAGCCAATTGAAGACAACTTCGTCCTTATAGGCCAACGCCCCGGATTGACAGTGGTTTTCTGCCCCGTCCTCTTTGGTAAACCGAAAGAATGTTTTCGGGGACTCCAGCGCGTCGTATATCTTTTGGGCTTGGTGCGGCAGGAGGATATCGTCCTCGCTGTCCAAAACCAGGCAGGGGCAACGAATCTGCTGCGCAATACCCTTCATCGTCCAGTCTTTGAGCTTGGTTAGAAAGTCGGCAATATCCGTAGCGCCGAAGGACCAGAGGCCCTGCTCAACAATCCAACGCAAAGCGATTTGCTGCTCCATTGCCTCGCGCACAATCTTCTCACCGGTTGAGGCATCGCCCGCATCAAAGGCCGTCATCGCCTCTTTCGGAAACGAGCTTTCAACGGCGGCGTACATGTCGTACACCCCATCGAAGAAGACGGCGGCGCGGAACCGGTGTTCGAAGGCAACCGTGCGCGCCGCCAGGTAGCCCCCCATGCTCATGCCGATGAGCGCGAGATTGTCGCCGTCGACCTCCGGCCGGGTCAGGGCGTATTCGACGACGGGCGTTACGACCTGCTCCCAATCGTAGCGAAAGGGCAATTTTTGGGCGCGCATGGGCATTCCCTGGCCGGGCCCGTCGAAGGTCAGGCAGTTGTAGCCCCGCCGCACGGCCGCCGCCGCCCCAAAATAAAACAGCTCCTCCACGCTCGAGTCGTAGCCGCCGAAGAAGACAATGGTTGGCCGGGGCTGCCCGGAATCGTCGGCTTTGTAGAAGTAGCCGGGCAGCGTGGTGCCTTCGTAGGGAATCTCGACGGGCTCCCAGGTAGGCCCGGTAAGCTTTGCCGCTTGGGCATAGGCCTGCTGCGAAGCCTGGGCCTGGGTGAGTATCCGGGGGTCATCCGGGTTGCCGTGCAGGTAAAACTCTGACGTGCGGAAGTAAGTGGAAGCCCGCAAATAGGCTTCGCGGGCACTCGTGGGATGGTTCGCCGCCAAGCTGGCGTCGGCTCGGGACAAGGTCCGTTGCGCCCGTTTGTTCCATTCCGTGAACCAGCTCTCCCAATTACCTTCCTCGATTTGGCCGGCGGTGGCCATCATCTCGCCCAGGTCGGCCCCGCCGTAGTACATGAAGCCGAGGTTACGCACGAACTCGAATGCGAAGGATTTGTCTTCAAAAGCGACTGTCATAAAATTTCAGGTAAGCCAGCGGCAAAAACCGCTGAGTGAATGGTGATTAAGCGAAATAGGGCGGAACAAGCAACCGGTGATTAAGGCGGCTTCGGGGTTACTGTACATGATAGCCGCAATGGTCAAACCAGTTTTTGGCACCCTGTTCGGTTAGCCACGCGATGGCGTTCTGAATGGCCCCTTCGAGCACGTCTCGGGTCCGGGCTTTCGCCGGGCTTGGGGCCGTACTCCGAGCCCGGATAA
>JALYUI010000034.1 GCA_030853845.1 Bacteroidota bacterium
AAGCCGCGCCGAATGCCCCGGCAGCGCGGCCGGATGGACAAACTATTTGCCCAAACTGATGTTTCGACACCACTAACCCTGGCTGCCTTGTTCGATTTCCTGCAAAATTTATTTCGCCCCAAAGCGGCCGCCCCGGCGGCCTGGCACGCCGTGGCCCTATCGCCGGCCCAGGCTCGCCGGCACACGCGCTGGGTGGGGCAGCAGGTATTTCTGAACTGGCTCGAACCTTACTTCAAAGCGTACCACCTGCACAAGGGCGGGGCCGGCGGCCGGCGCGGCTTCCAGGTGCAGCCGGTGCACGAGGCAGGCCGCGAGGGTACCCTGCTCCTTTACGACCCCAGCATCGGCCCCGGCAATTTCCGGCACTTTTACGAGCACCTGGGCGAGCGGCTGGTACGCCTGGGCTACCACCGCGCCTGCGCCGACCAGTCCTCTCAGCGCAAGCAGCACCTGCACGAAACCACGCTCAAGCAGCTTTTCAAGCCCGACCCCACCGACTGCCCACAAACCGGTGACTGCAACCAACGCTTCGGCCTGGTGACGGTCGATTTGGTGGCAGTGAATGGCTCACCGCTGTTTATTCGCCTCACCAGCAACGCCGTGCGTCAACCCGGCTTCACGCCGGCCTGCTCGTTCGATGAGCTGCTGCGCGACCTGTTGGCGGCCCCGCCGCCCACGCCCGCCACGCAGGCCCTTATTGCGGAGTATTACCATCGGTTCTGAAGCCCCGCATTCAACAAAGCAAAGCGCCAGCCCTCTACGAAGGCTGGCGCTTTGGCTTCGGAACAGCCTTGGATGGCCCTACTCGCGCACAAACTGGCCCCGGCCGAGCAGGTCGCCAGCCGGGCCGAGCACACGTAGGTAATAGAGGCCCGGGGCCAGCGTGTGGGTATCGAGCTGGGGGCGGGCGGCGGCCAGCTCCTGGCGCAGCACTACGCGGCCGGTGGCATCGAGCACCTCGCCGCGCACTAGCGGGGCGGGCAGCAGCGTCAGGTTTAGCTGGTCGTGGCAGGGGATGGGATAGAGGCCGAGCACGGCTTGGCCATTAGCCGGGCGCACGGCCAGTGCCAGAGAGTTGTCGCGCACGGGTGCGGGGCCGGGCAGGTCCAGAATCCACTGATTGGGGTCGACGGTGATGCCGGTGAGCGTGCCGCTTACGGCAAACTGGAAGCTTTGCACCGCCTGGCCCTGGTGCAGGCGCAGGATTTGGGTAGCCCCGTTGCTGAAGCTGAGCTGGTAGTCGACATCAGTATCGAAAAAAGGCGTAACACCAGCCTCAGAGGCCGTTTCGGTTACGCGAAATACCACCGTATTGCCCACCTGATTCCAGCGCCCCGCAAACGTAGGGTAACCCTGGCCCCGGAACCACTGCTGAAAGAAATAGCCCAGCGGCCGGCCCGCTTCGGCTTCAAACACCCGCTGCAAGTCGGCTGTGCGGGCCGTGCTGTGCCGAAACTGGCTCTGGTAGGTGCGCAGCGCGCGGAAAAACTTAACGTCGTCGTTCAGCAGATAGCGCAGCATGTGGATGACGGCCGCGCCCTTTTTGTAGGTCAGGTAATAGTCGAAAATACGGTTCACGTTGGTCGTATCGGCCACGTAGATAGAGCCATTGTTCATCTGAGCATACTGATGGGCATTGTCCATCCAGTTGCGGGCATCGGCCGGGGTGGCAAACGCCTGGAGCGAGAGGTACTCGCCGTAGGAAGCAAAGCCCTCGTTCAGCCAGATGTCTTCCCAGCTGGCGCAGGTCACGTTGTCGCCAAACCACTGGTGGAATAGCTCGTGGGCCGTGAGCGTGAAGTTGAAGCCGTCCTGGGTGGTCATGGTCTGGTGCTCCATGCCACCGCCGAGCGGGGCCATGCTGTGGCCGTACTTCTCATCGGCAAACGGGTAGAGCCCGCAGAGCGTGGAGTAGTTTTCGATGAAGCCCGGGGTGCGGTCGATTTCCGTCTGATACTGGTTCAGCGCCGCCTGGTTATAGACGTAATTGACGATGGGCACGGTGGGGCCGCCCGTGGGGTGCGCGTTGTTCACGTACTCGGTGTAGGGAGCCACGGACACCGAAATCAGGTAATAATCAATGGGATGGCGTGATTTCCACTCGTAGCGCACTTTGTTGTTGGGTAAGGCCACGGTGCGCGCCAGTACCCCATTCGAGCCAACTTTATTGGGCAGCGTAGTCGTCACCCACACGTCGCTGGAGTCGGCCTTGTCGGTGAGTACCTGCTTGCACGGAAACCACTCGTGGGCCGAGAACGGCTCCGACAAGCTCCAGGTGATATTGTAAGGCTCATAGTTGCCGTTGATGCGGACCTGCGAGCGGGTGCTGAGCGCATTGCCGATGGCGGCCGAGTTGCCGCTCGGAGCCGTGCCGTGGTAATAGATGCGGGCATCGGCGAGCGTGTTGGCCGCGGCGGGCTGGGCCAGGCGAGCAGTGGCATCGTTGCCCACCCGGCGCACGCCCGGCGAGCGGCGACCGTTTACCACCACCGAGTCGATGAGCAGCGTGGCCGCACCCGCTCCCGAGCCGGCTGGAGCCTGGTACAGCTCAAAAGCCAGCGAATCGAGGGCCTGCGCCCCTACCCGCACCCGCATCCAGACCGAGCCGGCAACGGCCAGCGAGTTGCTTTCGAGGGCCAGGTCGAGCTTGTAGTATTTCACATCGTAGCGGTTCATGCGGGCACGATGCGCTACCGAAGCCGTGGCCGTACGCTGGCTGGTATGCACCCGCGCCTGGGCGCAGGCCAGCCCGCCGATGAGGGCCTCGGGCGGCAGCGGACGGAGCTGCTGTTGGGCCTGCGCTGCCAGAGGTGCGCCGGCCAGCAGCGCGAGGGCAGCAATAGTGAAGGAAACAATTTTCATCATTGTCGGATTACTAAAAGCGAGCAGGTGGGAAGTAGTTGGACGAGTAGATGGTCAGGCCAGGCAGGATGTATTTTCAAAGATAAACGACCGGCCGTGAGAAAAGACATTTCTGGTGTTGGGCAGCCGCTGGCGGCGCTTCGCCAACGGAGCGGGGCGTATATTTCGGCATATTTAGATTGAATGCGCTTATTCCGTGAAACCAGTGCTGCCAAACCGGCCCGCCGCTCCCGGCTTGCTGCGTTCTTCGGGCTACTGAGCTGCTGGCTGCTGCTGGCCGGCCCGGCCCGCGCCACCCACATTGTGGGCGGCGAGCTGGAGCTGACGCATACTACCGGCACCTCCTACACACTGGTGCTCAACCTGTATTTCGATGCCTTTAACGGCGACCCCAGCCTGATTGATGCCAGCCTGACGGCCAGCTTCTTCGACAAGGCCACGAACAGCCGCGTGCTGAACCTGGCCATGCCGCTGGTGAGCAACGCACTGGTGAGCTACACCAACCCCGCCTGCGCCAAGCCCAACCTGATAACGCGCAAGCTGATTTACAGCAAGGAAGTTACCCTCGACCCCGCCAGCTTCGGGGCTCCGCAGGGCTACTACGTGGCCGTGGAGCGCTGCTGCCGCAACGTGTCCATTGCCAACATCGTGAATCCCGGCAACGCGGCCCAGACGTTTTACCTGGAATTTCCGGCCGTGGAGCGCAATGGGCAGCCCTTCTATGACTCGACCCCGCAGCTTTTCCCGGCCCTGGCCGACTATGCCTGCCTGAACGAGCTGTTTACCTACGAATTTGCCGGCCGCGATGCCGACGGCGACTCGCTGGTGTATGAGCTGGTCACGCCGCTCAACGGGCACGCCAGCATCACCATGCCCAAGCCTATGGCGGCACCGTTGCCCTACCCGCCCATCAGCTGGAACCCGGGCCTGAGCGCCACCAATGCTATTCCGGGGGTACCCACGCTGAGCATCGGCCGGCTCACGGGCCGCCTGTTGGTGCGGCCAACCAACATCGGGCTATATGCGTTTGGCGTGCGCTGCTCCGAATACCGGCGCGGCGAGAAGATTGGTGAAGTCCGCCGCGACTTCCAACTGCTGGTGCTCATCTGCCCCCCCAACCGCC
Source organism: Bacteroidota bacterium (assembly GCA_030853845.1). GTDB lineage: Bacteria > Bacteroidota > Bacteroidia > Cytophagales > Hymenobacteraceae > Hymenobacter. The sequence goes on from JALYUI010000034.1 coordinate 3,986, forward strand.
CACCCAGCCTGGCCGTGCTGCCCGCCGCCACTGGTGCAGTCGCCTACCGGCCGGGCCGCGATACGCTGCGCTTCGTGCCGGGCGGCAACCGTTGCGTCCGGGTACGCTTCACCGACCCTGACCCCGGCAGCCGCCTGACCCTGGCGCTGCGGCCGGTCAATTTCAGTGGGCTGCTGCCGGTGCTGGGTGGCATAACCAGCGGCGTAGTTCGAACGCCCGGCGCTCCCGATACCCTCACGGCCACGCTATGCTTTCCGGCCTGCCTCGATAGCCAACGTCGCGTGTGGCTGCTGGATGTGGTGGTGGCCGACGACGGCTGCAGCCTGCCCCGGCGCGACACGGTGCGGCTGGCTTTCACGGCCGTAGCCCCGCCCAACAGCCCCCCCGGCATCAGTACGACAGCCCCGGCAGCCCGGCCGCTGGTCGCGCGTATCGGCTCGGTAGTCAGCTTCGAGGTGACGGGCACCGACCCCGATAATGACTCGATTCGGCTGGAACTGACCGGGCGCGGGTTTGTGCCCGCCGACCTGGGGGCCACGTTAACGCCGGTGGCCGGCAGCAACCCGCCCCGCGCCCGCTTCCGCTGGCCGGTCGATTGCCGGGCGCTGGTGGGCGACTCGGTGCGGGTTTTTCAGTTCGCGGCGGTCACCAATCCCTGCGTGGGGCGGCAGGCGGCCACCGTAGACATCCCGGTGGTGGTGCGCTACGCCAACCGCGCCCCCGGGCTGGTGACGTCGCCAACGCTGCCGGTAAGTAGCGGGCCGGGCAGTCCGCCCCTCGTGCGCCTGCCGCTCGGGGCCACCTATACCCTCACCCTGACGGGCACCGACCCCGACCAGGACGGACTGGCCCTGACGGCCAGCAGCGAAAGCTTTTCATTGGCGGAGGCCGGCATGCATTTCACCGCCAGCAATGGCACGGGTACGGCCACGGGCATCTTTACCTGGACGGCCAACTGCGCGGCGGTGAACCTGCACCGCCCGCTCACCGTGACGTTTCAGCTACTGGATGCCACCTGCAAGCCTCTGCCCCAGCGCCTCACGGTGCAGTTTGAGGTGGCCCGGCCCATCATGCCCGAGCTGAAGCTCTACAACATCATCACGCCCAACGGCGATAAGCAAAACGACGAGTTCCGGTTGCCCGAGCTACCGGCCAACTTCTGCGACGAGCAGTTCGAGCGCGTGCAGATTTACTCGCGCTGGGGCCAACTAGTGTTCGAGTCGGGCGACCGGGAATTTCGCTGGCCCGCTGAGGGTCAGTCCGCTACCTACTACTATCTGGTAAGCTATACCGATGGCCGCCGCTACAAAGGCTGGCTGGAAGTGCTGCCGTAATTCGCTTTGTTCTTGAAAAGAACGGTCAGGCGGAGCATAGCGAAGCATCTCTAATCATTTACTGCTGCGGTAGAGATGCTTCGACGAGCTCAGCATGACCGTTCTGAACCGGTCTGGGCAGGTACTCCCAACTTCCTCAATACATAAATAAAAACACCGCGAACAGCACCACCCACAGCACGTCGATGAAATGCCAGTAGGTGCCAAGCAGCCGCAGCTGGCGGCGGTAATAGGGATTGCGGATGAAAACCAGCGAGCGCACCGCATCGCGCTCGGCGTGGGTTACGCGCAGCAGCATTGTCATCATAAACAGCATGCCGCCGAGCAGGTGGGCCACGTGCAGGCCCGAAATAAGGTAAATAAACTGGCCGCTGCTGCGGCTGCTCTCGCCCTGAAACGGCACGCCGTGGGCCAGCAGCTCGCGCCAGCCCAGCACCTGCAGGCCCGCGAAAACGCAGCCCAGCAGCAGCGTGGCCCCCAGGCAACGGCCCAGGGCGGCCAGGTCGTCGGTGGCGTAGAGGCGCGGGGCCTGGGCCAGGGTGTAGCTACTGATAAGCAGAACGATGGTACTGATGGAAAAATAGCGGGGCAGCAAGTAGAGCCCCGTGGGGACGCCGCTGCGCAGGCGGGTATTGATGTAGGCCGCCACCAGCACGGCGAAGAGCACCCCAATGCCAATCAGCGCCACGTAGGCCGCCACAAAAAGCGGCGGCATCCGCTCGATGCGGCCGAAAGCCGACCGCCGGCGGGCGCCAATCTGTTGGTTACGGTCGGGTTCGGAAGAGCTCATGACAGACGGTAGCAGGGACAGTCTATCAAACTAATGCCGCCGCAATTAGTTGCATCCGGCCCCGGTTTTTGGCGCGGCCTAACTGGCAGACTAACTGGCAGACTAACTGAAAAAAGAGCCGATTTTACCCAGCACGGCATTGAGCGTGATTTTGGGGGTGCGCTGCACCCCAAACGTCACGTAGGTTTTGCCGCCCACCCGCAGGTCGAGCACCCAGCCCAACTGCCGGCACAGGTCGTTGATTTGCTGCAAGGGGTCGGGGCCGGGTGCTTTGGGGGCCTTGGGCGCACCGGGTACTTTGGGCGGACCGGCGGTGAGCTGGTCGAGCACCTGCTGGCTCGGGATATTGAGAATGAGGTAGGTACCGGCCGCCGCCAGCTGCAACGCGTAGCCGTTCCAGGTAATAACCAGCTGCGCCTCGATTTCCAGCGCGCTAGGCACCGGTGTCGGGGCGGCTGGCCGATAATTGGGGAGCTACCGATGCGGCCGGCTGTTCGCCACGGGTCCGAATGCGCAGCGAGCCGTTAAGCTTCCAGGTGGCGGCAGGAGCGGTGGGGTTTTGGGTGTTGGGCACCTGTATCTCAATTTGGTCGAAGGCGCAGCTGAGCTCGACGCCGCCGGACAGCTTGCTGAGCATGGAAGCAGCCATATCGGCCCAGTTAGAAGTGTTGGAATCGGGCATGGGTGGGGAAGATGACGGTTGGTATCGTTTTTGAAAAGCATTCCGAAGCCAGCTCCGGAACCCTGGGGCCGCAAAGTACGACCGTGGCTAAGCTAACGCAACCCCGGGCCGAGGGTTACGGACAGCCACGGGCGGCCCGGCTGCGTAAATTCACCCCAAATTACATCCGCCATACTTCGATTTATGCTTTTCCTCCGTTATTATGGCCCGGCCACCCTGCTGGTGCTACTGGCCCTGGCTGCCTCGGCCCATGCGCAGCTGCCTACCGATACCACCCGGGCGGCCATCAGCCCCGAGTTGGCGCTGCTGAACAATGTACCAGACCGGGCTGCCTGTGCTAATCCCTTTGGCCTGCGCGACGGGCAGAGCGTTGATTATCAGATACTCGATGCCAAAGGCAAGCTCACGGGCAGGTTGCGCTACCAGGTAATCAGCCTGAGTACCGAGGTAAAAGGGAAAAAGAAGCCCCATTCCGTGACGACGGTGCGGCTGAAAAGCGGCCTCTACGATGCCAACAATCAGGTGCAGCAGCAGCAGGACCTGACCATTCGCTGCGAGCGCGACACCACGTATACCGACGGCCTGGCTGAAATCAACTACGACGGCCTCAAGTCGTTCAAGAACCGGCTGCTGGCTTATAAGGGGCAGGCGGTGGCCTGGCCCAACCAGCCCACGGCAGGCAGCGCCCTGCCCGGTGGTGGCGTGGTGGTGCAGGTGAGCAGCCCGTCGGTGGCCATTGCCAAAATTAAAACCACCCTCAAAAGCCGCAAGGTGCGCGGCGGGCTGGTGCCGGTAACGGTACCGGCCGGCACCTTCAGCTGCTACCAGGTGGAAAGCCAGCGCGAGCTGGCTACCGTCGCCCGCGTCGACCTCACCCTGAAATCGACGGGCCGGCAGGTCGACTACTATGCGCCGGCCGTCGGAATCGTCAAAACCGAATACTTCGACAAAAACGACAAGCTGCTGCAAACCCGCGTGCTTGCCAAACATTAGGCTGCTGGTTGGCCTGGCCGAGGTGGGCTGACAGGGGCGCTGCTACCTTTGCCACCCTCCCACCGACGCCCTTTTGCTCATGAAGCTTATCGAATGCCCGCGCGATGCCATGCAGGGCCTGACCGAATTCATTCCGACGGCCACCAAAACCGCTTACCTCAACGCCCTGCTGCGAGTGGGCTTCGACACGCTGGATTTCGGCTCGTTCGTGTCGCCCAAAGCCATTCCGCAGCTGCGCGATACCGCCGAAGTGCTGGCCGGGCTCGATTTGAGCGCCACCAAAACCAAGCTGCTGGCCATTGTGGCCAACCGGCGCGGGGCCGAAACCGCCGTCCAGCACCCCGAAATCAGCTACCTGGGCTTCCCGCTGTCGGTGTCGGAAACCTTTCAGCGCCGCAACACCAACCAAAGCACGTCCGAGGCCCTGGCCGACGTGGCCGCCATGCACGAGCTGTGCGAGCGCCACGGTAAAACCCTGGTTGCCTACCTATCGATGGGATTCGGAAATCCTTATGGCGATGCCTGGAGCCCGGAAATTGTGACGCACTTTACCCAACAGCTGGCCGCCCTGGGCGTGCGAATCGTGGCGCTGTCCGATACCGTGGGGGCCAGCACGGCCGCCACCATCACGCCTCTGTTCTCGGCGCTGATTCCGGCGTTTCCAGCCATTGAGTTTGGCGCGCATCTGCACACCACCCCCACCACCTGGCGCGAGAAAGTAGCGGCCGCTTACGAGGCCGGCTGCCGCCGCTTCGACGGAGCCATTGGCGGTATCGGCGGTTGCCCGATGGCGGCCGATGAGCTGACCGGCAACATGGCGACCGAGAATCTGCTGAGCTACCTGACCGAAAAAGACATTGAAAACGGGCTGGACATGGCGGCGTTTAGGCAGGCACAACAGCAAGCCGACGAGGTTTTTCCTGCGCATTAATACCCTCATTATCATGGCTACTACCGTCGACATCTTCATCCCCTGCTTCGTCGACCAGCTTTACCCCGCCACGGCCCTGAACATGGTGAAGGTGCTGGAGCGGGTGGGCGTGCAGGTGAACTACAACCCGGCCCAGACCTGCTGCGGGCAGCCGGCCTACAACGCGGGCTACCACCCGGCAGCGCGGGCCGTAGCCGGGAAGTTTCTGGACGACTTTGCCGCCCCGGCCACCGATGCCAACCGCTACATCGTGAGCCCCTCGGCTTCGTGCGTGGGCATGGTGCGCAACAGCTATTCCGAGCTTTTTGTGGGCCAGCCCGGGCAGCGCGCCTGCCAGGGCGTGCAGGGCCGGGTGTATGAGCTAACCGAGTTTCTGGTGGGGGTGCTGGGCATTGAGGCCGTGCCGGGCGCGCGGCTGGCCGGCAAATACACCTACCACGACTCCTGCTCGGCCCTGCGCGAGTGCGGCATCGGCCCCGGCCCACGCCGGCTGCTGGATGGCGTGGCCGACTTAGAGCGCGTCGAAATGGCCGAAACCAGCACCTGCTGCGGCTTTGGCGGCACTTTCGCCGTCAAGTTCGAAGCTATTTCGGTGGCCATGGCCCAGCAAAAAGTCGAGCACGCCCTCGCTACCGGGGCCGACTACCTCATCAGCACCGATGTGAGTTGCCTGATGCACCTCGAATCTTACCTCAAAAAGGAAAACCTGCCCCTGAAGTGCCTGCACATCGCCGACGTGCTGGCTAGTGGTTGGTAAGCACTGAAAGTCAGTATTTCTTATAAGGCGAGAGCCGGCAGCCCGCATTGGGAAGCCCCAGGGCAAGCCGCTAGAAAGTGTACCCCAATTTATGAACAACTGCGGTTAGTCAGCTTTTTTCATTACCGCAACGAAATTGCCATCTGCCTCTTCGAAAGGTTCGAAAAACGAGGTACTGGCGAAGCCATGCCGGGCGGCAAACAAGCCCAGGTTTTTACGGCTGAACAGCTGCAGGTGCTCCAGGGGCTTCAGCGCCCCCCAGCTGGCCTGGTCGCGGTGAGCCTGCGGGCTGTCGCCATCGGGGGTCTGAATAACGAATACGCCGCCCGGCTTGAGCAGGCGGAAAATCGTATTAAAATCAATGTTGGGGTCTTCCAGATGCTCAATTACGTCAATGGCCGTAATCACTTCAAACATCTCATCCGAAAAGTTGCGCTGCACATCCATAAACCGGCCGGCCTCGACCTGCCCGGCAAAGCGGGGATACTTGCGACGGAACGGCTCCAGCAGCACGGCGACCAGCTCGATTCCGAACACGTTGTAGCCGTGCTCGAGGGCTTGCACCAGCAGAAAACCCTTGTTGCAACCGATATCAAGAAAATTAGGCTGCGTTGCGGAGGCCGGTGCATACCCGGCCACGAAATCAAAGATTTGGCGCGCACGGTCCAGCGACTTACGCAGGTTGGGAATCTGGTCGAACGTGCGGAACGGGGCAGTGATGCGCCGGCGGAGTGCCTTCCACCAGCCCCCATCATAAGCCGTGTACAACTCGCTGGTAGGAGCCACTTTATCGATGAAAATCAGCTCGCATTTTGAGCAGCGGACGTAGTCGAACCCATCGACCCGGTGATAAAGGGCCACGTTGGCAGCAGTGGTGCATACAGGGCATGCTCGCATAGAATATAGCAGAAGAATGGTAAAAAGGGAAGCTCTCGCCCGCAACCGCCGGGCAAAGCCAGGGCTGCGCTAAAGCAGCTCGCCGCACGCTTTGGGGGCCGGCAGCGTGAGCGCAAAGTAACGGCGAAATTTTTCGCGTAGCATCTTTGCCGGGCCGCCGTTCGTGTCGGGCTGCGCACTCCCTCAACGCTCCTCGTGCAATACTATCTAACTGGCCGCCTTTCGCAGCACCTGCTCTGGCTGGCATGCCTGGCTGGGGTAGCGGGCCTGCTGGCTTCGCGGGCACTGGTGGCCCTTAGCCCGGCGGTGGGCCTGCTGGCCGCCCTAGCCAATCCCAATATCCGGCGCGCGCTGCCCAACTACTGGCGCAACCGCACTGCTCTGTGCGCCGCTGCCCAACCTGTGTTTCTGGTGCTGAGTGCCATTTACACCACGGAGTGGGGCACCTGGCGGCACGAGCTTTTTCGGATGCTTCCCTGGTTGGCCGTGCCCCTGGCCTTTACCCTGGCCGTGCCCCTGACGGGCCGGCAGCGGCGTACGGTGGGCGCGCTGTTTGCACTCGGCACGGTGGCAGTAGGCCTGGCCACGCTGGGCAGCTTGTTGCGCAATCCGGCGGGGGCCATTGCGGCCATTCGCGTCGGGCAGAACCCGGCCGCCATTACCGGGGTGTTTCACATCACGTTTGGGGTTATGCTCGCCCTGGCCTGCTTTGTCGCGCTGAAACTGGGGCGCCGCCCTCGCCTTGGCCGCAGCCAGCAGCTATTATGGATGCTTACGGCTGGCGCGGCGGCGGTGGTACTGCACGCCCTGGCGTACCGGACCGGGCTGCTGGCTTTTTATGCGGTGCTGCTAGGAATTGGGGCCAAACAACTGGCCGGCGGGCGCTGGCCGCTGGCCGCAGGGCTGGCCCTGGCCCTGGTGGCGGGGCCTTTGGCAGCCTTCTATACGCTCGAATCGGTGCGAACGCAGGTTGGCATTACGCTGTGGGACGTTGCGCAGTATCGGGAGGGCCGCGACCTTAACAATCATTCGCTCGGCCAGCGGCTGGCAGCTATCGAAACGGCCGCCGTTATCATTCGCCAGCACTGGCTGATAGGAGTTGCGCCCGCCGACGTCCAGGCCGCCATGCGGGCACAGTACGAGTGGCAAAGCTTTGGCCTGCGGCCCGAGAATCGGGCCGAGGTGCACAATCAATACCTGGTGGCCCTGCTGGGTGGTGGAGTTCCGGGCCTGGCGCTATGGCTGGCGCTCTTATTCGTTCCCCTGGCGCACCCACGGCTAAGGCGAAATTCTCTCGTATTCTGCTTCATCACAATACAAGTAGCTACAAACCTGGTCGATGCAGCCCTGGAATTGCAAACCGGACTGAACCTGTTCATTTTTGGATACGGCTTCCTGATAGTGGCCGGCGAACGGTACTGGCAGGCACCTCAGCACATCGATAATGCCCCACCCACCCAATTATTGGTCGTACTACCCGGCGGCTAAAGTAACTTACGAATCCGCTCCTTCAGGCCGCCGGTGGCTTCGAGCAGGGGCAGGCGCACGGCGGGGCCGCACACGCCCAGGGCCTCCAGGGCCGCTTTTACGCCCACGGGGTTGCTTTCCTCATACATCAGCGGGTTGAGGGGCAGCAGGTGGAACAAGCCCTGGCGGGCGGTGGCAAAGTCGCCGGCCAGTGCCGCGTTGGTGAGCTCGGCAAAGCGCTTAGGGAAGGCATTGGCCATCACCGAGATGATACCTTCGCCGCCGCAGGCAATGAGGGCGGCCGTAAGCATGTCTTCGCCCGAAAGCAGCAGGAAGTTCTTGGGTTTGCGGGCGGCAATAGCCAGGCACTGCTCGAGCAAGCCGCTGGCTTCCTTGATGCCGATGATGTTGGGGTGCAGGGCCAGGCGCAGCGTGGTTTCGGCCGTGAGGTTGGAGGCCGTGCGGCCGGGCACATTGTAGAGGATGATGGGCAGCGGACTGGCCTCGGCCAGGCGGGTGTAATGAGCCACCAGACCGGCCTGGCTGGGCTTGTTGTAGGCGGGGCTGGCCGATAGGATGGCCGCCACGCCGGTGAGGTCGGTGCTGCGCAGCAGCTCTTCGGCGGCCACGGTATCGTTGCTGCCAATGCCATACACCAGCGGCACGCGGCCGGCTACGTGCTCGACGGCCGTGCGCAACAGCTCCTTTTTCTCGTCAGAAGTGGTGGTGGGCGACTCGCCGGTGGTGCCGTTCACCACCAGGTAATCGACGCCGCCGTCGATGCAGAAATCAAGCAGCTGTCGCCAGCCGGAGTAGTCCACGGCCAGGTCGGGGCTGAAGGGCGTAACGAGCGCCACCCCGGTGCCATGAAACAGTGGAAGTCGGGAGCCAGGAGTGCGCATACCGGGAGTTTGGGAGTTAGTTTTGTAGCCTGCAAAAGTAGCAGGTTGGCCCGCTTTGCGCGAAGCTCACTCTTCAAATCCGAAAATCAACTCCCCTCCTATTCCGGTTGCGAAGCCCGGCTTCGCGTTTACATGAAAGTTACCACCGCTTCCCTCCTGCTGGCCGCCCTGAGCCTGGCTGCCTGCGACTCGAAAACCGCCACCACCGGCGAAACTGCCACCAGCAGCGCCACGGTTTCCGCCATTGCGCCTCCCGCCACCGACCCGGCCGCCGCCGAAACCTCGGGCACCCAGGCCACTGCCGCCGACGAATCCGCCGCCACGCCGGCCCCGGCTCCCGGCAGCATCCCAGCCGCCAAAACCGGCGATGCGGCCGCCATTCTGGCTCGCCCGCAGGTGCCTATTCTCTGCTACCACCAGATTCGGGACTGGACCGCCCGCGACTCGAAAGGCGCTAAGGACTACATCATTCCTATTGCGCAGTTCAAAGCTCAGATTAAAATGCTGGCCGACTCGGGCTACCACACCATTTCGCCCGACCAGCTCTACGCCTACATGACCACCGGGGCCAAGCTGCCAGGCAAGCCCATCATGCTCACCTTCGACGACACCGACCTCGACCAGTTTACCATTGCCCGCCCCACCCTCGAGCAATACGGCTATAAGGCCATGTATTTCGTGATGACCGTGAGTCTGGGCCGCCCCCACTACATGACCAAAGCCATGGTGAAGCAGCTTTCCGACGAGGGCAACATCATCGGCTCGCACACCTGGGACCACCACAACGTGAAAAAGTATCAGGGCCAGGACTGGGTAACGCAAATCGACAAGCCCACCAAAACGCTGGAAGACATCACCGGCAAAAAAATCAACTACTTCGCCTACCCCTTCGGCCTCTGGAACACGCAGGCTTTCCCCGAGCTGAAGAAGCGCGGCTTCGTGGCCGCCTTCTCGCTGGCCGAGAAGCGCGACCAGCAGGACCCGCTCTTCACCATCCGCCGCATCATCGCCAGCGGCTACTGGAGCCCCAAAACGCTGCGCAACAACATTGTGCAGTCGTTTTAAAGCCCTTGGCCTGACTTTCCAGCCCAAACTAGCCCACTTTGCGCGACGAGCCGAATGGGTGTGGCTGCTTGGAAGCTGGGTAATTCGTGTCCGTACCGACAGACACTTATTGCTGACCAATCCACTGCTATCAAGCCAGTTTGCTATCACGAAAAAGCCCCTTCCAGATAATGGAAGGGGCTTTTCAATTTACCTGTCTTTCACAGCTCAGGGGTTTTTGATGGCGTTCATCTTGGTGTTGGACGCCGCAGGCGGCGAGCCGGCCGGTACCTGATGCACCACTACCACGAACGGATAGTCGCCTTTCATCTGGCTGTAGAGGGTTACATCGAAGTCGGATGACTGGTAGCGCACGGCTTCGCAGCTGGGGCAGGTTACGGGTTGGGGCTTGAGCTTGCGGCTTTTGAGTTCCTTAGCCAGCTCGCGCACGCAACTGCTCTGGGTGGTTTTCAGCAGTACATCCTGGCCGGGGCGCTGCGGGCGCACTACCAGCAGGGCCGTCGCTGTACTGGTGCCCGAGGGGACAAATGTCCAGCTGGGTTCCTTGGCCGTGGCCGTGGGGCCAACGTAGGACCACTCAAAGGTGAGGTGGTCGGTAACGGTTTTAGGCGAGGCCAGGGCCGTGGGCTCGGCCCCAATGGCCAGCAGGTCGGCCAGGGCCACGCATTGCGCCCGGGCGGCGGCTCCGGCGAATAGCTGGAGGGCCAGAATTGATAAAAGGATAGTAAAACGCATGGGTGGGATATAAGGGAACAAAGGTCGGGGGTTCCTACCGCAAGTCAAAAACTTGGCCGGATATTTCCAAGTGCTTAATTACGAATGTAAAAATAATTCCTTTGACTTTCATTAAAACCCATAACGACTAAAATAAGGAGGCCTGCTGGCCGGGAGCGGGCCGGGGCGAGGCGGCTGGCGCATTTTCCTCGGCCGATGGGTTTGCCGGGAATGCTGCCAAACCCCCTAAATCGGTCGCCAGCATGGCCATCAGCTCAGTTTCGGTAATAATGGGCACCTTGAAACCCAGCGCCTTCTCCCGCTTGGCCGGCCCCATGTTATCGCCCGCGACCAGATAGCTTAGTTTCTTGCTGATGGAGCTGGTGATTTTGCCACCATTGGACGTTATCAGCGCTTGCAGCTCGTCGCGGCTGTGCAGCTCAAACACCCCGGAAATGACGAAGGTGAGGCCCACCAGCCGGTCGGACACCGGCACCGGCGCTTCGCCGGTGGCTTCGAGCTGCACGCCGGCGCGGCGCAGGCGCTCCAGCAGCTCGCGGTTTTCGGGCTGCTGGAGCCAGTGGGCGGCGGCCACGGCAATCACACCGCCTACCTCGGGCACGGCCGCCATGTCGTCGGCCGAGGCGGCCAGCAGCGCATCGATGCTGCGGTAATGGGCCGCCAGCTTCTGGGCCACGGTTTCGCCCACGTAGCGAATGCCCAGGCCGAACAGCACCCGGGCAAAGGGCACCTGTTTGCTGGCCTCGATGCCGGTCAGCAGGTTGTCGATGCTTTTCTCCCCGAGTCGGTCCAGCGTCACCAGCTCGGCACGGCGGGCGGGCAGGTCGTAGATGTCGGCGGGCGTGGCCACGAGGCCGAGGTCGAATAAGCGGCCCACGGTTTCGGCCCCCAGGCCGTCGATGTTGAGAGCTTTACGGCTCACGTAATGCTCGAGCCGGGCCTTAAGCTGGGGCGGGCAGCCGCGCTCGTTGGGGCAGCGAAAGTGGGCCTCGCCCTCGGGCCGCACCAGCGGGGTGCCGCAGGCCGGGCACTCGGTGGGGTACACGATGGGCACTGCTGCGACCGGCCGGGCGGCCAGGTCCACGCCGGTGATTTTGGGGATGATTTCGCCGCCCTTCTCTACGAAAACCAGGTCGCCGAGGCGCAGGCCGAGGGCTTCAATCTGGTTGGCGTTGTGCAGGGTGGCGCGCTTCACCACGGTGCCGGCCAGGGCCACCGGCGTGAGCACCGCCACTGGCGTGACGGCCCCCGTGCGGCCCACGTTGTACTGCACTTCGTTGAGGCGGGTGCGGGCGGCCTCGGCGGGGTACTTGTAGGCAATAGCCCAGCGCGGGCTTTTGGCGGTGTAACCCAGCTGGTCCTGCTGGCGCAGGTCGTCGACTTTGATAACGATGCCATCGGTGGCCACGGGCAGGTCGAAGCGCTTTTTGGACCAGTAGTGCACAAAATCAAGCACTTCATCAATACTGCCGGCCCGCCGCCAGGTGTCCGAAACGGGCAGGCCATAGCGGGTAAGGGCGTCGAGGGCGGCGCTGTGGCTGGCGAAGTGCCGGCCGGGTGTGAGCAGCGAGTAGGCGTAGAAGCGCAGCTTGCGGGCCGCCACCTGGGCCGAGCTCTGAAGCTTGAGGGTGCCGCTGGCGGCGTTGCGGGGGTTGGCCAGCAGGGCCTCGCCATTCTGCTCGCGCTCGGCGTTCAGCTCATCGAACACCGGCAGGGGCAGAAACACCTCGCCGCGCACCTCAAAATCGGTGGGCTGGTCGGGGGCCGGGCGCAGGCTCAGCGGCAGGGTTTTGATGGTGCGCACGTTGGCCGTCACCACGTCGCCACGGGTGCCGTCGCCGCGCGTCACGCCCTGGGTGAGCTGGCCGTGCTCGAAGCGCAGGCTCATGGCCACGCCGTCGATTTTCAGCTCGCAGACGTAGGCGTAGGTGGCCCCTTCCAGGCCCTTCTGCACCCGCTCGTCGAACTCGCGCAGGTCGTCTTCGGAGTAGGTATTACCCAGGCTGAGCATGGGGAAGCGGTGCGCCGCCTGGGCAAACTGCCTGGTGACGGTGCCGCCCACACGCTGGGTGGGCGAGTTGGGCAGGGCCAGCCCGGGATGGGCCGCTTCGAGCTGCTGCAATTCGGCCAGCAGCTGGTCGAATTCCTGGTCCGCCACCTCGGACACGTCGAGCTGGTAATACTGATGGTTGAGGTGGTGCAGGCGCTCAGTCAGGGCCTGAATGCGGGTTTGCAGCTCGGAATTTTCGGTCATGGCGGTGGGCACGTTTCCGGCCCACGGCGGGCCGGCAAAACGGAGCTGCAAGCTACGGCAGCCCGCCAAATCAAGCCCGAAATGCAGAAAGCCACTCCGAGGAGTGGCTTTTGCAGGTGGTTCAGCTTCTGGCGTTAAGCGTTAGTTTATCACCCGTACGCCGTCGGCCAGAAAAGTCAGCTGCTGCTCATCTTTGTCGATGGCGGCAATTTCCCGGGCCGACTGGCCGGCATCTTTGGCGTAGTGCTGCAATTCGGCTTTGGGCACCGTGCTGCGGTAAGCCCAGCCACTCACCACCACCTCGTGGCCGCTCAGGTCTTTAGGCACGAAAAAGGCGTAATCCCGGAAGCGCACGCGCATTTCTTTGCCATCAGCCGTGGGCAGGGTCATCCAGCAGCCTTTGGCCTGGCACACGGCCGAAGCCTTGCCCAGCAGCTTCACCCGGGCCGAGTCGCGGGTGCCCAGGGCGGTGGGCAGGGCGCTCATGGGCAGGGCATCGGCGGCAGTAATGGCGGTACCGTAAGTCTGGCCGGGGGTGGCGGGGGCCACGGGGCCGGCAGCTGCTTCCGACTCTTCGGCTTCGTTCATTTCATTCATTGCGCCGCTGCCCTTGGGTACGTCGGCATTGTGGCCGTTCACTTCTTCCTGGCCCTGCTCGACGGGCAGCACCGGGTTGATAGGGGCCGAGGGAAACAACCGGAAATAGGCCAGAATGAGCACCAGAACGATGACGAAGGAAAGCAGGAATTTCATGGGGGAAACAGAAAAAAATGAAGCAGCGGCAAGGAGCCGCCGCTCAAATCAAAAAGAATTATTGGCTGATAACCACGGCTTTGCCCAGCTTGTGCGAGTAGGCCATGCGGCGCTCGCTACCGCCCGCGCCCACGAAGTCGAAGCCGACGGCCGTGGGGTCTTCGCGCAACGAGCTCCAGACTTTGGTGTCGACTTCGGCTGGCTGGGCGGTACCCGAAGGCACGGCGGGCTGCGAAAAATGGCCCGGCGTGAAAAATGAGTTCATCCCCTGAAGAATGGCAATTTCCTGGTCGCGTACGCTCGACCCCTGCGAGTCGGTAATGCCCGAATGCTGGAGCAGGGCGCGGGCCGGCAGAATCTCGTGGCTGAGAGTGTCGCCCATGCTGTTGGTCACGATGAGGTGGGCCTGGCCGGTGAGCACCCGCTCGCCGCGCAGCTGCAAGGTGAAATTGTCCTTGGAATCGGGGCTCGAAAAGGCGTGCGTGGCGCGCACGGTATTGAGTACGGTGCGGCCGTTGACGCGCGCCCGGCTGCTGGCTGTGGGCGGCACGTAAGTGGCGCGCGGGTCTTTAGTCGACCCACTCACCTCGCGGTCGGTGCTCACGCAGGAACTTAGCTGCAAGCACAATCCGGCCCCGAGCAGGGCCAGGCCCGAAAGTTTAAACAAAGATTTTCTCATGAGAATGCAAATGAGCGGCACGAAGGAGGGCCGAACGCACGAAGGTAAGAAGCGAATTGGCAGATGAAGAAAGCCGGTGCGTCCAATTTTCCGCAGGAGTCGGCCGGGTTTTTACGACAAAGCCCCCGCGATGGGTTTGCCCGGCGGTGCAGAGCGGACCAGTAGGCTCCAAAACACACGCCCGGCGCACCCGGTCAAATCAGCAGCAACAACTCCTCCCGTTATTGCCAAAGCCTAAAAAATTCCCAGCTCCACCCCAAAAACCCAGCGGGGCAGCTCGGGCCAGCCAGCGTAGGCCGCCGTGAAAGTGGGCGTAAGGCGGTAGCGCGCCGTCAGGGCGTAGCGGTCGAAGCCCAGGCGCGCGCTGGTACTGCCGCTCCAGCGCCGGAAATAGGCCAGGCCGTGTTCCGTCACCTCGCGTGAGGCCACTCCCGGGCCGGGCACTTCGCTGGTGCTGTGGCTGCTGGCGGCCACCCAGCTGCCGCCCGCCAGCAGGTCGAGGTAGCGGCCCACGGTGTTGCCCCGGCGGCCGTAGTTGAGGCGCAGCCCCGCGTCGGCGGCAACTTGATGCAGGCTAAAGGTTTCGCGCTCGTGCAGTGCGGGGCTCGGAATGGTTTTGGCGGCCTGCTGGGCCAGCTCGAAGCGCTGGAAAGCATAGGCCAGGTCGGTATGCACGGCCAGCGTCTGATTAAGGCGCACTTTCAGCCGCCCGCCCAACCGTAATTCCGACGAATAGTGCCCGTAGCGCACGGCCGCCCCCGGCCCGGCCGGCCCGCCCACCTGGCCGTAGCCGACGTAGCCGTGCCCGAAGTAGCGGCGGTTAGGGCCGAAGGTGGTTTTGAGGGTATCGTCGGCCACATTGGCCTGCACCAGCACCTGCTGGGCCTGCGCCGCGCCCGGTAGCGCCAGGGCCAGCCACACGGCCAGGGTCCGGCCCCGCCGGGCTTCCCTCCTATTCCTGCGGCTCATGTTCATTCTGAGTAAGTGGCAGTGTAATTTTTGAAATGCACCCGTAGCACGTCGCCTCCGCGCAGCAGGCGACGGGGCACCTGCACCACCAGGCGCTGCGTTACGGCGCGGGTTTCGTAGCGGTGCAGCACGCCGCGCCGGTCGGTCAGGTTCCAGTACAGGTAGGCCGGGTAGTTGGGCTCGGGCAACGGCGACGAATCGGGCGCGCCGGGCTGCTCGTGGCCCACCGGCTGCACGTCGGCCGGGGCCGCACCCGACGCAGGCGAAGTATTTTCAGCGGAATGGGCTGGCAGCAGCAGGCTGGCTGGCTCGGCCACCAGGGGCAGGTTTTCGGCGGGGCGACGGGCGGCTTCGGGGCGCAGAATAACGGCCACCAGACTGTCGTGGGGCACAAAGTCGAAGGTTGGGGTAATCTCGGGCTGCGGGGTGGCCAACTGAAAGCGGTCGAAACGGGGCCGGCCGTAGCCGTGGGCGTAGTCGAAGTACGGGTAAAGCTCGCCGGCTTGCTCCAGCGCCCCAAAAAGCTGCATGGCCGTGAGCGTGCGCCGCTGCTGCCAGAGGCAGGCCGCCAGCCCGGCAATGAGCGGCGCGGCGAAAGAAGTGCCTTCCAGCCGCTCGTAGTTGCCGCCGGGCGTGGTGGTGAGCACAACACCAAAGGCGGCCAGGTTGGGCTTGAGGCGGCGGTCGGCCGTGGGGCCAACGGAGCTGAAAGCCAGGTGCAGGCCGGTTTCGGGGTCGAGGCCGCCCACGGCCAGGGCCGAGTCGGCATCGGCGGGCGTACCGATGCGCACCCAGTCGTCGTCGCCGTCGTTGCCGGCGGCGCTCACCACCAGCAGGCCCTTGCGGGCGGCCAGGTTGGCGGCGCGGGCAATCAGGCTCCGGCGGCCGTCCATCTGCTCGGGGAAGTAGCGCTGCTCGGTGTAGGCCAGCGAGGAATTGATGACGTCGGCCCCGAGACGGTCGGCCCATTCCACAGCCGCCAGCCAGGCTTCTTCCTCGGCGTAGCGCTCGCGGTGCAGCTGCTCGGTGCGGGCCAGCAGGTACTCGGCGGCGGGGGCCAGCCCCAGAGCGGGGCCGGGCGTGCCGTCGGGGGCGGCCGGCAGGCGGCCGGCCAGGCAGCCCATTACTTCGGTGCCGTGGCTGCCGCCCAAAAACACGTTTTCGCGGTTGCGCAGGAAATCGTGGGTGGCCACAATACGCTTGCTGTCAATCAGCTCTTGGAAGGCCGGGTGCCCGGGCAGCCCGCGGAAGCCCACGTCGAACACGGCAATGCGCATCCCCTGGCCCGTGAAGCCGGCGGTGCGCAGGGCGGGGCCGTCGAGGTGGGCCACCTGCCGGCGGGCCAGCAG
>JALYUI010000078.1 GCA_030853845.1 Bacteroidota bacterium
GCTTTGCGGGCCGTTTGGCTGAACACCGTGCCTTTCAGCGGGTCCAGCGGGGCCACCGGCACCAACAGGTCTTCGTTCACGTCGTGCTCACTGAGCACCTGCCCGATGCGGTGGGCCGTTTCGGCGGTGTAGTATTCCGCCTTGGGGGTGCTGAGCTTGTCCAGCAGTTCGAAAGGCATCTCCCCGTACTGTTCCAGCAGTTCGTTCCGTGCCCGCTCGTTGCTCTGGCGTTTGCGTTGCTCGGTGTTGCGCAGCAAGTGCCCGTGCTTCGACAGTTCGCCCATGTCGTTGCCCTGCTGGTTCGCTTTCGCGCCGTGGACAGCTTTGGGGCGGTCAATGTGGCAAATAGGTGCTTCCGTACCGGACTCGAACAAGTAAATGCGCTCGTAATCGTCGTCGTAGCGCACCACCACGGTTTGCTTGTACCAACGTTCTTGCAGCGCAGCCGTGGGCAGCGGGAAGTAGTGGCGGTGGCCTTCTTTTTCCAGCATAATGCCGCCCCGGCGCACTTGGTAGGTGGTGGTTTTCCAGAACAGCTCCATCAAGTCCGTAGCCTCCACGGCCCGGGCGTTGGGCTGTTCCGATTGCTTGTACCGCTCGTTGGGGCTTAGGCGCTGGCGGGTGGTGGTGGGCGCGGCGTTGGCCTGCTCCAGCAAGTGCGTCACCAGAGCAATAACCTCTTTTTTACCACGGGTGTAGAGCGTCTTTTTCAGCTCGTCCCGTACTTCTACCTTCGGTCGGGCGTTGAGCTTGCGGCTCAACGGGCTCCCGCCTATCCAGCCCTGCACGGGCTTGCAAAACCGCTCATCAAACAGGTTGAAATAGCGCTCCACAATGGCCTTGTGTTGCGGGTTCATCGTCACGGTCCAATCCGTACCCAAGTCGGCCAGCCCTTGCTTCAAATAGGCTACTTCGTTGGTTTGGTTGAAGGAGTGATTATCGACTACCAATTCGGCCGGAACCTTGCCCGTGGACTGCACGGCATCACGGAGCGCCTTCAGAATCAGCGCCGTGTTTTCGGTTTCGCCGAAAGCATAGCCCAGCACCTTGCGGCTGTGCGCGTCCCGCACCACAAACACCACCAGGCGCGCCAGCTTCGTTACCGTTTGGCCCGCCCGGTTGGTGGCTTTTTCCGTGTGTACAAACGGCACATGCCAGCCATCAAGCTGCCATTGGTCATTCGCAAACAACGCCGATTCCAGCACCAAGTACGGCAGCTCCTTACGGGCTTTGTCGAGGCCGTAGCGGTAGCCATCGGTGGCAAACATGACGTCCGGCCGGGCCAAGTACTTCTTCACCCAGTCCACCTTGATTTTCTTGGCAATGCCCATTTCGTCGCACATCCAATTCACCTTTTCGCAGATGAAAGGAGCCTCGAAGCCCTTGCCCATGCTCACCAGCAGCCGCACCAGGCTTTCATGGTCTGGCAGCGTGTCCTTGGCGTTTTTGTTGCCTTCGTTGCCGTGCCGAACAAACTCCACCAGCTTGCCCATTTTATCGGCCTCAATGGCCCGCCGCAATGCATTGCCGAATGAGTTTTCAGACTTGTAAGCACCAGGCTCTAGGGTATCGCAGGCCGCAAACAGCGTCGCTACCGTGTGCTTTTCCCGCAACTGAATCAGCTTGGCCCACACCACATACTTTTTGGCGTAGGCGCGGGCCTTGTCGCTGCCGTAGGCCAGGTAATGCTTGCGGTAATCCACGTAGCCTTTCTCCTGAATCGACTGGAGTTGCGTGAAGAGTGAAAGCACCTCCTGGCTTACCTGCTGCTGGCATCCATCGGCCTCACTTTCGCGGATTACATCGCGTAGTTCAGCCTCGTTTGCCCAGGGCAACCGGGCACGAGTGCGGCGCGGAATCGTGTCGTACCGATACCACATGCCACGCTTCGGCACGGCTAACCGTTCCACTGCCGTGCCAGGCTTTCCCCAAAACGTGATTGTGAAGGGAGATACTTCTAACTCTTTGGTTAGAAAGCACCAACTAAGGAAAGGCGCACCCGCGAAGAGTTCTGCCTTACCCTTCATATTTCTCTCCGCGCTCAGCCGCTGCCAACTTTGCTTTGCGGGCTTTCGCAGCCGCTACGCATTCGCCGTACACCTCAATGGCCGCATCTTCGAGGCGGACGCTGTTGTAAAGCCCCTTGAGCCAATTACTAACGGTACCCTCAGTGACCCCAGCCCGGCGGGCTATCTCGGCTTGCTTACCGTGGGTAAGAGCTGCCTTCACTTTGTTCCGGTCTAACATATCTTGCGCTTGATTTAGAAATCCTGCACAAGTTTAAGGAAAATATTCCTTACTCACTAACGATTTTCGTTTGACATTACAAACAAAATTCTTAAACAAGTGAAACAAACTCATAAAGACCGTGTAAATGAGCTTATTACATCTCTCGGGATGTCTAAGAATAAGTTTGCAAAGCAAATAGGCACTTCTAGCGCCATGATTTCGAAAGTCACCACTCAAGAAATCAACTTTGGCGTAGAACTAGCAGAGAAGATAATTAGCACTTTTCCAAGCGTTAGCCCAACATGGTTACTAACAGGTATTGGCGAAATGATGCTGCCTAAAGTAGGCGCTGAATCACTAGTCGAACCACTAGTCAAGTCACTACAAGACAAAAAGTGGGAAAATAGTAGTGATTCAGAAAAACAGAGTGAAAACGCTGCTGGGACTACCGTAGAGGCCGAAAAACGCATCACTAACGTAGTAGAGGCGCAACGGATAGGCGGTGAACGTGCCAAGCGCTGGGCACAAGTCCGCATGTTGGAATCCAGGCTTTATAAGAGGCATCCAGACCTCGAACCGCTCGCACTACACGAGGCTTTTGAGCTGTCAGGCATCGGCACCTACGCCGACCAACTGCTTACCTATGTCACCAATAAAACGCAGGGACAGATAGACGATGTATTGATGCGGCTCATGGACCGTAAAACCACGAACGAGGCGGTTATCACTCAAATAAAGGACGTTACAGCGCCATTAAACGCACTATCCGGCTACTTTGTAACCGCAGAAAAGGCCATGTTTGATATGATAAGGGCAGTCGTTCACCACTATCCAGAAACGGAAGAAATGATTGCAGGCACCCCCATAGCCCTTGACATCATGGGAGATATACAGTTCGTAGATGAGGCCGAAGCGCTAGAAATGATGGATGAGCCCCAGACAGATACCGTAGGTGACGAATTCGGCCGTGTGCTAAACGAGAAATTGCGCCAAGC
>JALYUI010000056.1 GCA_030853845.1 Bacteroidota bacterium
TAAGTTAGAGGCTTTAACGCTGCGATTGGGCATCGGCCATTTCCGCCTCAAAGCCCAACTCTATTTGCGCGGACTCAAAGCCATGCACTACGCTTTAACCAAACTGGCTGCGTAACATCAGTTATTAGTGCCATTCAGTGCAATTGCCCAATAAATCGAATCATTATTTTGGATACTCTGATTGATAGCCTGAATGAAATTCTTTGCGTCATCAATTGATTCACTTGTCTTTCGGTCAAGATATTTATTTACATTGTCGTCCGAACGCAGAGAAAATATTTCTTTATCATCACTGCTTTCGAGTTGCCTTAATGTCAGTTTTCCCGTTTTCAAAACTGGAAATGGTGTGAATTTTTTGCCCATCATTTTTTTCTATTTTTCTAAATGAAACTATTCGATTTCGTCACGATTTACATTACTGCTACCATTCAGCTACCCGCTACCGTTCAACCTCGGCAGTAGCGGGTATCCCCGCTTAGTCCGCGTGTAAGGAGCGGGTGGCATTCCAAAGATATACGGGTATGCGCTACTGCAATTTTATCGTTGGGCACCTGTTGCAGCGGGCAGCCTGCGCATGTTATTCCTACCGCGTCAGACAGCCCGACAACCCGGGTTACTTCAGCGGCGTGGGCCACAGGTAATTCTTCGACCACTCTTCAAACGCGGCTACCTCGTTGGGATGCGCGACCAGCCACTGCTGCACCTCGGGCACTTCGGTTTGGGAGGCGTGGCTGAGATAGCTGAAGGCGGGCACGAAGCCTTTTTTCTGCATCTCGACGAAGTAGGGCACGTAGTAATTCCAGGTGAAGCCTTTTTGGTTGTCGGCCAGTTCGCCCAGGCCCTTGCAGAGGGAATCGAACTGCTGGCTGAACCGCTCGATGGGCGTGGCGGGCAGCGGGACATCTTTATTGAGCGACTTGTCGAGCAGGGCCGCACTCGAAATCGAAAGCAGCATTTCGGCCGGGCCGAAATTATCGGGGCCGCTGTCTTTGCCATTGGAGCCCGCAAGCTCCGCGCTCGAAATATTGATGGTTACGGCATTTTCGCCGGTGCGGGCCACGCCCAGGCTCATGGCCTTGTCGAGCAGGGGCAGGCGCTGGGCGGCGCGGGCGCTGCGAGGTTCCAGCGCCAGGAAGCGGCTCAGGGCCAGCAGGCCCGGAATGCGGTGCTGGGTGGCCGTTTGCACCACACCCAGGCTCATGTGCGAGCTGGCGTGGTTGGGGTTCAGCGTTACGGCCTGCTGGAAATGACCGAGGCCGGCCGGCACCTGATTGTTGAGCACCTGCGCCACGCCTTCGTTGTAGTGCAGCGAATACGAATCGGGGAAATACTTGAGGCCCTGCTCGTAAATGCGGCCGGCTTCGCGGGACTTCTTCAGCGCGTCGAGGCTGTTGCCGTAGGTGACGTACACGGTTTCGCTCACCCGGGGGTCAGCCTTCACCAGCTTTTGGCAGATGGCCACGGCTTCGGCATTGCGGTCAAGTTCGTTGTAAGTGAGGGCCAGCTCGCTGAGGGCGGTGGTGTTGCCGGGCTCGGTGGCCAGCACCTGCTGGTATTTGGCAATGGCCTCGTCGAACTTGCCGGAATCGTAGAGGCGGACGCCCTCATTAATCAGGTCGCGGGCGGGAGTTTGGGCGGCGGCCGTAACGCTCACGCAGAGGCCCAGCAGGAGGAGCAAGGTTTTTTTCATAGAAGAATTACGGGTAATGGAAAGGCTGCTAACGCCGCTTCCGGGCCGGTTAGTATCGGGCAGCCGGCGGCGCTAATCAGCAGCTGGGTCCAGGGCCAGGTGGCCCTGCGCATACGTCACGGCATAGCCGCCAATATCGACCCGCTCGCCCCGCAGACGGCACCAGAGCTCGCCACCCCGGGTTGAAATCTGGCGGGCGCGCAGCTCGGTTTTGCCCAGCTTTTCGGCCCAGAAGGGAATGAGGATGCTGTGGGCCGAGCCGGTGACTGGGTCTTCGGGCACGCCCACGCAGGGGGCAAAAAACCGCGACACGAAATCAATGCCACCCGAGCCCGGTGCGGTGGCGATGACGCCCACGTACTCCAGCGCCGCAATGCGGACAAAATCCGGCTTCAGTGCGCGGACTTCGGCTTCGGAATTGAATACGGCTACCAGGTCGCGGGCGGCCAGCACCCGCAGCGGCGTGGCCCCGAGGGAATCGGTGAGGCCCGTGGGATGACCTGGCAATTCCTGCGGCGGGCGCGCGGGAAAGTCGAGGGTGAGGCGGCCATCGGCGGCGCGGGTCACGCGCAACGGGCCGCTCTGGCTGTGAAAAACAACTTCATCGCCCTGAAAACCAAGGTGGGCAAACAGCACGTGGGCCGAAGCCAGGGTGGCGTGCCCGCAGAGGTCAATTTCGACCGTTGGCGTGAACCAGCGCAGGTCAAACTCGCCCGGGGCATCGGCGCGGGGCACGAAAAAGGCCGTTTCGGCCAGGCTGTTTTCGGCCGCTATCTGCTGCATCAGGGCCGTGGGCAGTGGGGCTTCGAGGGGGCACACGCCGGCGGGGTTGCCGGCAAAGGGCGTTTGGGTGAAGGCATCGACGTGGAAGTAGGGAATCACAGATGAATCGGGCTAGTGGGAGGATTGGCCGCAGTTGCGGGTACGAACTTACAGCGGGACGGCAGGGCCGCCGCCGGGCGGGGCAGGATTTCGGAAATAATTTTATTAGCCCGCGCAACCCTGGCCGCGCCCGGCCGGTCAGGGGTGTACAAGGCGGGTCGGTACCGCGTGCCTTCACCTTTCCTACTCTTTCTGCATGCCGCCTTCCGTGACTACGGTCGACGAGGCCCTGCTGCTGGCTTGCTGGCGGGGCGAGTCGGCCGCGCAGCACCAGCTTTATCGCCTGCTGGCCTTCCGGCTAATGGGGGTATGCCTGCGCTATTGTCCCAGCCGCGTCGAAGCCGAGGATGCCCTGCAAAATACGTTCGTTAAAATTTTCACCCGCCTCGACCAGTACCGAGGTCAGGGGCCGTTTGAAGCCTGGGCCCGGCGTATTGCCGTCACCACTTCGCTGCACGCCGTGGAGCAGCACCGCCTGCGCCACCCCGTGGCCGGGGGCGACGTGCTCGACAGCCTGACGGCCGACCTGCCTTCGGCCGAGCCATCGGCCCTCGAACACCTGGCCACGGCCGACCTGCTGGCCCTGCTGGCCACGCTGCCGCCCGGCTACCGCACGGTGCTCAACCTCTACGCCGTTGAGGGCTACTCGCACCAGGAAATCGGCGAGCTGCTGGGCATCAGCGAGGGTACCTCCAAATCGCAGCTGGCCCGGGGCCGCCGCCTGCTCCAAAACCGCCTGGCGGCCCAACATTCTCCCCAATTGCCATGACTGAGCGCGAACCCGACCCTTTGTACGATGCCCTGCGCGACCGGCTGGCCGACTACGGCCAGGAGCCGCCCGCGCCGCTGTGGGCCGGCATCCAGGCGCAGCTGCCGCCGCCGGTAGCGGCCCCGGTGCTGCGAACGCGCCACCGCCGGCGCAGGGTACTGCTGAGCCTGCTTTTGCTGCTGCTGAGCGTAGGTGGCTGGCAGTGGTGGCAGTCGGCGGACCAGCTCACCGCCGGGAGGGTGGCCCGACACGAGCCGACGCCCGCCCCGGGCCGCCCCGCTTCGGCCGAGCCTGCTGCTGCTGGGGCAACTGCCGTAATGGATAAGCCCGCCGCGATGGACAAATCGCCCATTCTTTCTCAAAATCGCCCGGTGCAGGCTACCCGCAACCAGGGTGCCGCTTCGCTTGCCAACACCGCCGCTTCAGAGTCTTCAGCTACTTCGGCTGCTACTGCTGCCAGCCGCAGTGTGCAACCTGCCGACCAATATCGCGCACCACGAGCGGGCCGTAGCGCGGGCAGCAGCTCCGGCTTGGCGGCCGGCTCAACGGCAACTTCGACCAGCCGGGCGCATCAGGCAGTTACCACTTCAGCGCAGCTGGCGACCGGGCCGGGCCGGCCGCCGAAGGGGCTTTTGTCCTGGCCGCGTAATCCAAGCGAAGCGCCGACAAATTCCGCCGCCGGCCGGGCCACGGGCGGGACGGCAATAGCGAATCGTAGCGGTATGCGGCCAACTACGACGCTGGCCAGGGTCCGGACAGCGGCTGCGCCGGGCAAGGCCAGCCGCCTAGTGTCGTTGGCATCTGCCGCCCGCGCTGTGCCTACAGCCAGCCAGCCGGCCAGGCAGGTAGCCCGTGCCACGGCTGCTTTTGGCAAGGCTGAGGCAGCAGCCCTAGCTGCTACTCCATTGGAAACAACGGTAGCGGCTGGGGCTGCTATCTCAGAGACTTTAGCGGCCTCAGTTGCTGGTACTGGCCGTTCGGCGCGGGCGGCGGGTAGCGGCCAGCCTGGAAAAATCACGACAGCCCGGCCCACCGGCACTGCTGGCGTTGTAACCGTTGCGGCTGGCTCTGCATCGCCACTGGCCGAGCCGGCCGTGGTGCGGGCAGCGGGAGCTGCGGCGGCGGCGGAAGCCGGACAAAACCTGGCCGCCCGACTGGCGTTACTACGGCCGGGCCAGGCTTGGTCGCGGCCCGAACAGCTGACGAATAGGGATACGCTGCCCCGGCTGCCGACACTTGAACCGGCGCGCTGGGCCATTCAGGTGCTGGGCGGGCCGGCCCTCACGTACCGGCACTTCGGCTCGACATCGCAGCTGAGTGCTCCTGGCCCATCGCCTACCGGGGTCAACTACTACGCCCTGAATAAACCCAGCTTGCCGACGCTGGAGCGGCCCGCGCTGGCCGGTGTCGGCGAGGTGAGCATCCGGCGCCGGTTGCCCGGCCCCTGGAGCATTTCGGCCGGGCTGGGCTACGTTGAGTACGCGGCCCGGCTGGCGCTACAGCTCGTCAGTCCAGCTTCACCCTCACGGCTCGGGTCCGCGTCCGATTCAATCATTGGCAGCATTCACCGCCGCGACACCTATCATTTCGTGACAATACCCCTACGGCTGGGATACTCCCGGACTCTTTCGGGCCGCTGGCGGGTGGGGATGCTGGCCGGGGTTGAAGCAGCCGTTTATGTGGGCGGCCGCACGACCGAAGGCAGCGCCTGCGCCTGCCAGACCCAGACCTGGGGACCCGAGAATAGCCCCTACCGCCGTCTGGGCCTGGGCCTGAGCCTCGGGGTGGAGGCCCGCTACCGCCTCAATGGCCGGTGGGAGCTGCTGGCGCAGCCAATGGGCACTTATCTGCTCACCCCCCTGAACAAGCTGCCGACTGCCGACTACGAGCGACATCTTCTGGGGGCTGCCGCCCTGCTGGGAGCCGCCTGGGATTTGCCCTGATTGTTAAAAAGCCGGGCCTTTCAGCTGGCTGGCCAGCGGCTGTGAGCGGGTAGCAGCATCGTGATTTTTTCCCTTTCTTTTTTCCTCCGAATTATGAAACAGTACACCTTGCTGTGCCTGGGCGTTGCGCTACTGGCCGCCTGTAGCAAAGGAGATGATATTATTAATTGCGGACCATCGCCCAATCCGGACCTGTCCACCGGCACGCTGGCCGAGGTGCGCAAGGCCTCCCCGGCCCTGCAAACGTTCACCTTCGACCTGGGCCAACCCCAGAGCCTGCGGACCCTGCGCGGAGCCACGGTGTCCTTCGGGGCGGGCGTGTTCCTGCTGCCCAACGGTACCGTGGCTACGGGCCAGGCCCAATTGCGGCTGCGCGAGATTTACGACGTGCCCGACATGCTGCTGGCCGACCTGCCGACCCTCACTTATGTGGGTTTCAACAACCGGCGGGTGCTGTTGTCGGGCGGCGAATTCAACCTGCAGGTGTGGCAGGGCAGCATCCGACTGCGCCTGGCTGGTAACGTGGCGGGCAGCTCCCAACCGCCCCGCCTTGTCCTGAGCTCGCCTTTGCCCACAGCCAACCCCGATACGGCCCGAATGCTGCTTTGGAATCAGCCCGGAGTGGGTCCCGCGCTGCGCGATTCGGCCGGCTGGCAGTTGGTTTATGGCCCGGCCGCTGGCCCGACCAGCGCGCCCATTCCCGTACCCGCAACGGCCGGCTACTACGCGGCGGCGTTGCCGCTCGACTCTATCGGCTACTGGAATATCGACCGTATCTGGCCGGCCTACCAGAGCATGCCTTCGGGCATTATCAATGTTGAAGTAGCCAATGCGACTACCGCGACTGGTACGCGGGTTTACTTCCGGCCCGTGGGGCTCAACGGCCTGGCCCGCAGCGTGCCGGCCTACCCTTCTCCAACCCGCTGGTACAGTACCCTGCCCTCCGGCGTCGACGTGGTGGCAGTGGTAATTCAGGAGCGCGCCGGCCACCTGTATTTCGGCACCCAGCGCGTAACGACGGCGGCCGGCCTCGTGGTTACTCCCACGCTGGAAGCCCTGAGCGTGGCCGAAATTGTACGGCGCATCCGGCTACTGTAGCGCGCCGGCAATCACCACGTCGCGCACCGGGTTTTCGCCCAGCCAGTACGGAATTTCGGCCACGCTGCCCAGGTCCAGCACCAGCACGTCGGCGCGCTTGCCGGGTTCGAGGCTGCCGCAGTCGCCCGCCCGGTTGATGGCCCAGGCGGCGTTGAGGGTGGCGGCGGCCACGGCTTCCTTGGGCGTAAGGCCCATTTTGAGGCAGGCCACCGACAGGGCCAGCCACAGGTTTTTGCTGGGGCAGGAGCCGGGATTAAAGTCAGTGCTCACCGCCACCGGCAGGCCGGCGTCGATGAAGGCGCGGCCCGGCGCGAAGGTTTGCTGACGCAGAAACAGGGGCACCAGCGGCAGCAGCACGGCCACGGTGCGCCCCTGGGTTTGCTGCGCGATGCGGGCGGCGGTCTCGGGCGTGAGGTAGTCGCAGTGGTCGATGCTGACGGCCCCCAGCCCGGCGGCCATTTCGCAGCCGCCGAGGTCGTGAAGCTGCTCGGCATGAATTTTCAGGCCGAAGCCCATTGCCCGGGCCTGCTCCAGGTAGCGGCGCGCCACGTCGAGCGGAAAAGCGCCTTCCTCGCAGAAAATATCCACGAACTCAGCCACGCCGCGTAGCTCGGGCAGCACTTCGCGCAGCAGGAAATCGGCGTAGGCGGCCGGGCCGGCGGCCTTGAACTCGGGCGGCACCACGTGCGCCCCCAGGAAGGTGGGCACCACCCGCACCGGCTGCTGCCGGCCGGCCGCGCGGGCCACCCGCACCAGGCGCAGCTCGGTGTTGCGGTCGAGCCCGTAGCCGCTTTTGGCCTCCACGGTGGTGACGCCGTAGCATTGGAAACCTTCGAGATGGTGGAGGGCATTGGCCAGCAGCTCGGCTTCCGAGGCGGCGCGGGTGGCGCGTACCGTGCTCAGAATGCCGCCGCCGCTGGCCAGAATGTCGAGGTAGCTTTCGCCCCGCAGCTTGCGCTCGAACTCGTGGGCGCGGTTGCCGCCGAATACGAGGTGGGTATGGCATTCGACGAGCCCGGGCATCAGCACGCGACCGGTGGCATCAATCAGCCGGGTGGCGGGCGTGAGGCGGGTGGCATCGAGCTCGCTCATGGGGCCGACGGCGGCAATAAAGTCGCCCACGCAGGCCACATAGCCATTTTCGATGATGCGCCAGCCGCCGAGGTCGGGGCCGGCCAGGGGGCGACCAGCGGGGCCGCCAGCCAGGGTGAGCACCTGCGCGGCGTGCTGCAAAACGAGGGTAAACGAAGGGGCTTCGGGCATGGGGCAATGGCACGGGTGGGCCGGCAAAGTACGGCCACCCACGCCGGCTTTGCGTACCGGGTACTGCCGCCCCACTGCCCGGCCCCGCTCCCGATGCCCGACCAGACGCCTGCCCCGCTCATCCTCACCCTCGCCCTCGACAACGCGGCCCAGACCTATTTCAACGCCCTGCGCCGCCAGCACTTCCCGCCTCAAATCAATTACCTGGCAGCCCACCTCACCCTGTTTCATCATCTGCCCGGGGCCGAGCTGGGGGCTGTGCAGTCCCACCTGCAAGCCCTGGCCGCTACGCTGCACCCCATGGCGCTGCACGTGGCGGGCCTGCGCTCGCTAGGCCGGGGCGTGGCATTTTCCATCGAAAGCGACGAGCTGCGCGCCCTGCACCGGCAACTGCAAGCCGAATTCGCCCCCCACCTCACCCCGCAGGACCGCCAGAAGCTCCAGCCGCACATCACCATTCAAAACAAAGTAGACCCCACCCAGGCCCGGCAGCTGCTGACGACGCTGGAAGCCGATTTCGCGCCCTTCGGGGCCGTGGGCACGGGGCTGCACCTATGGGCCTACCAGGGCGGGCCCTGGGAAAGCCTGGCTGAATTTGGCTTTTCAAGTCATTCCTCGAGGAATACCTGATGTTACGCGCCGGGCTGTGCAGTGCCAATTGTGGCCGCTTATTGCTCGTTGCTGGTTACTGGTTACTGGTTCCCTTTGACCAGCAACCAGGAACAAAAACCGGGGCTTCAGCAACGACTATGTAACAGCAGTTACGCATTTAGCCGGGCGTGCCGGGCAATAAACCCGGAGCAGCAGCGCGCCGCCCAGCGCGGCCCCGAAAAACAGGGAGGGGTACTTGTTCAGCAGCGCCAGCCCGAGGCCCAGGCCCAACAGGTAGCGATAGTGCGGCCGGGCCTCCCGCAAGTAGCAAACCAGCCAATAGAGGCCGAATACGAAGCCGAACACCTCGAACGAGTTGGGCTGAAACAGCAGGTTGAGCCGGGCGAAGGCCGTGCCCAGGCAGCAGGTGGCTGTGGTTAAGGTAGATGTACTCGTCGCGGTGCAGGTTGTAGGCCGGGCTGATGAGGAACTAGCCGGACACGAACCTGAGCAGCGCAAAGGCAACGGGTAGCAGACGTTTTATTGGGGCAAGGTAAGGCGCGGGGCGAAGGCGGCTCCGGACTGCCAGGGCATTACAATATGAAAATCATTGCTTTATTTTACTTCCTTACCCTTCCATGCCCCAGCGGCCCATTTATTCCTGCTTCATGATTCTCTACGGCTTCAAAGGCTCACTGCTGAGCACCACCACGCTGCCCGGCGCGGCCTGCCCCGCCTGCAACTCGTTCAACACGGTGCAAACCAGCGTGTATAGTCAATACGCCCACGCCTACTACATCCCCTTCTTCCCTTTCAGCAAGAAGGCCGTGACGCAGTGCGCCAGCTGCCAGCAGGGCTGGGAGGAAAAAAGCTTGCCGCCCCAGTTGCAATCGGCCGTGAAGACGGCCAAAAAAAGCACCCGCTTTCCGCTCTGGCAGTGGGCGGGCGTGGGCGTGCTGGTGGTGGGCCTGGCCTGGGCCGCCGTGGCCGGCCAGCGCCACGAGCACGACCGCAAAGCCTGGCTGGCGGCCCCGCACGCCGGCGACCTCTACACCGTGCATTCGCCCGGCGACAGCACCAAATTTTCGCTGCTGAAAGTGGTGAGTGCCCACGGCAACACCGTGGAGGTAGTGGCCAACGAGTTCGAAATCGACAGCTCCGACCCGGTTTCCGAGCTCAACGCGCCGGCCAAGTACAGTAAGGAATCGGAGTCGCTCACCCAGCTCGACCTGCAAATTATGCACAACAAGGGCCAGCTCACCGACGTGACCCGGCTCGATTAACTAGCGTAGCAGTTCCGGCTACTACGGCAGCAGCCCGGCCCAGCGCAGAAATTCGCGGCTCACGCGGGGCCAGCCGTCGTCGTCGTAGCTCACCTGCCCATCCTTGAAGCCGAAGAAGTTGTGCTCGCGGCCCACGTAGGCGCGGAAGGTGAAGCTGGTTTTGCGCCGGCGCCGGGTTTCGAGGCGCAGGTAGTCGTTGGCCACCACGCTGTGGTCGCGGGTGCCGTAGCCCACGAACACGGGCACCCGCGCTGCCAGCAGCACCGGCAGCTCCGACTGCCCGAACGAATAGATATTGGCGTCGCTGTCGCCGGCCGCGCAGTCGGTGCGGGCGGGGTGGGCCAGGGCGCGCTCCCAGGCGGCGAATTCGACTTCGTGGGTGGCCGCGTCGGCGTCGGTCTCGGCGGGGTCACGGTCCAGCTTGGTGAGCTCCCGGCCCAGGGGGCTGCCGCTCAGGTACACGGCCCGGCTCACCAGCCCCGGCCGGGCGGCTAGTTGGGCCACCACAGCGCTGCCTTCGGAGTGCCCGCCCACCACCACCCGGCCGGCCTCGACCCAGGGCTGCTTTTTGAGGTAGCCCAGCACGGCTTCGGCACGGCGCACATAATAATCGAGGTGGTTGCGCTGGCAGTAGTAAGGCGAAACGGCTTCGGTGCCGAACATCCGGTTGGGGTTTTTGCCCGTGATGTCGGCCACCAGCGGCACGCCGGGCTTGCCGATGATGGCCAGGTGGCAGCGGGCCAGCAGGGAGTCGGGCGCGGTGCGCGAGGCGAACGGAAACACCCGGTAGGCCCCGCGCTCATCATACAGTATCAGTGGCTTGGGCAGGGAGCCCTGTAGCCACAGCAGCAGGGGTTTCTTTAGCTGCTCCTCCCCTTTTTTGGACTGCACGAGCACGTCCACGGTGTCGCGGCCGAACATGACCCGCAGGTGGCGGTAGCCGAAGCTTTTGGGGGTGCGGCCGGCGGCCGGGGTGGTTTGGGCGGGGCTGCGCAGGGCGAGGAGCAGCAACAGGAGTAGCTGAAGAAGCGGAAGGCGCATCAAGCGGAGCGGATGTTTTCAGGACCACGGCGGAAGTACCGGGCCGGGCAAGGACTTCGCCGACCATAATGCAGTTGCAACTGAGCCTTGACTGAAGCTGCGCCGACAGCGGCCAACTGACGCCTACTTATTCTCCCAGAAAATCCTGCACGAATTTCATGTACGCTTCCCGTACGGGCAGCTCCAAATCAGTCACCAATTCCCGGCGCATCGTTTTGGTAGCTTGCTGGCTGATAGGGTTGAATCCTTCCCGCGCCACATGCTGCCAGTACACGCCCAGACCACGCCGCTGCCAGGCCGGCAGGGTGTTGAAATTGATGCCGCGCTGAAACAGCAGCTCATTTTTGTCGGCCGTACTCAGGCCGCTGATGTGGTTGGTGGCCCCCGCTTCGGTGGCACCTTCGCCGCGCAGCAGCCAATAGCAATGGGCATTCAGGGCATTGCGCAGAGCATCTTCGGCCCGCCAGCGGAAGTAGTCGACTACATCGGCCGGCTGGGGCAGCTGGGCTACCCGGCAATCGAAAACGCCCATATTGCCGAGTAGCAGCGAAAACTTGGCCGAAGCTTCGCCCGCCAGAATACTGTGGTATTTGCGCAGCTTACGACCAAATACATTCACGCCAGGGTCGAACAGCAGGGAAATTTCGTCGCTTTCGGTATAGCCGTAGCGCACCGGAAACCCGCATTGCATCAGGTGGCGCACGGTGCCCACCATGCAGTCCCGGAACCGCTCATCAAACGGCCGCTCGAACTCGTGCACTTCCTTGGTGAGGCGGGTGAAATTGCGGCCATCGAGCCGGGCTACCAGGTAGAGGCCGGGTAGCGCGCTGTGGTCGTGGGCAGTTTCAAAAACCCGCAGGCGCGAGTCGAGGTCGTCAAATTTCATACTTGCCAGGGTTCGACCACAAAATGGCCGCGGTCGTCGATGCGTACAAAGTAAAGCTCATCGAACCCTTCCTCGTAACGGGGCAGCTCCAGGCGGGCGCGAGTGCCCCGAATGCCCCGCTCGGGCACTTGCTCGGCCGGCGGCCGACACTGGTTGCGCAGCAGGGCTGCCTCGGCCGCCGAATTGAAATAATATCCCACCACCGCGTAGCCAGCGGCTTTGGCCGGCCCCAGATAGCGGGCGCGCTCGGCTGCAGTCGGATTGGTGTTGTCGACCACAAACCAAGCCTGGGTATCAAGGCAAAACTTCAGCAATAATGCTTCCCGGTGGCAGGTGCGTAGCAAATCGAGGCTGATGCGCACGTGTGAGTTGAGCAGTCGCTGGCAATAGAACGTGCTTTTGCCCGTGGCCTGAATGCCGCAAAAAATAATAGCCTGCATGAGGGCTGAACGAAAGGTACGCTGGCAAAGATGAGACGGCGGCGCAGAACCTGCCTAGCCACCCCACTCCGGCAGCTGCACCCGTGCCAGGTACTCGCCCAGCCCGGCCGGCTTCTGGAACACGTGGATGAACAGCACGGCCTCCTCGCCCCGGCTGCGCCAGGTTTCGGCAAAAAAGCCCTCCACAGCATACAGCACCAGTTCGAAGCTGTCCTCGGCCCGCTCGGCCAGGCGGGTGCCGTGCCGGGCCAGGTGGTCGAGCTGGCGGCGCTGGTGCAGGGCTTTGAAGGCGGTGATGGTCATTGGGAAAAGGCAAACAGGACGCAAAAGAACGGCATGCTGAGCGCAGTGAAGCATCTCTACCGCTATAGTAATTGATTTACTTCTGCGGTAGAGATGCTTCGACAAGCTCAGCATGCCGTTCTTTTGTTCCCCGTTTCTTTATTCCGTTCAATGAACCGTTTCCGTTTTCCCCACCCACTGGTGCTCATCGTGGGCTTCATCGTCCTGGCCGCCCTGCTGAGCTACGTGCTGCCGGCCGGCGAATTCACCCGCCACCTCGATGCCGCCACCGGCCGGCAGGTGGTGGTGGCCGGCTCCTACCACGCTGTGGCGGCCACCCCCGTCGGCCCGCTCGACGTGCTGGTGGACGTGCCCAAGGGCCTGGGCGACGCGGCGGCGGTGGTATTCCTGATTTTCCTGGCCGGCGGAGCCTTCACGGTGGTCGACCAGACCGGGGCGTTGCGCTTCGGGGTCGACTGGCTGCTGCGGCGGGCGCACGGCCGCGAAGTGCTGGTAATTCCGCTGGTGGGCACACTGTTCGCCACCATGGGCGCGCTCGAAAACATGGGCGAGGAGATTATTCCGCTGGTGCCCGTGCTGCTGGTGCTTATGCGGCGGCTGGGCTACCCCGTGCTCACGGCCGTGGCGGCCAGCATCGGCGCGGCCTTCGTGGGGGCCGCTTTCAGCCCCATCAACCCCTTCCAGGTGGGCATTGCCCAGACGCTGGCGCAGCTGCCGCTGCTCTCGGGCGGCGGCTACCGCCTGGGCTTCCTGCTGGTAGCGGTGGGCGGCTGGCTGTGGGCCACTACCCGCCACGCCATGCGCCACCGCCAAGCCCCCGACCTCCGCCTCGACCGGAACGAGGCCGCTGCCACGGAAGGCGAGGTACCGGCCAGCGGCCGCCCTGGCCTGGTGCTGCTGCTGCTGCTGCTCGCCTTTTCGGCCTTTGCCTACGGCGTGGTGCAGTTGCACTGGGAGTTCGAGCAGATGTCGGCCCTGTTTCTGGGCTTGGGCATCGTGGCCGGGCTGGTGGGGGGCCGGGGCTTCACCGGCACGGCCGAGGGCTTTATCGTGGGCTTCCGCGACATTGCTTTTTCGGCCATGCTGGTAGGGTTTGCGCGGGCCATTTTCGTAGTGCTGGAGCAGGGCCACATCGTCGATACCATTGTGCAGGGCCTGGCCACGCCGCTGGGCCATCTGCCCGTAGCCCTGGCCGCCCTGGGCATGATGGTGGTGCAAACCGTGCTGCACGTGCCCGTGCCCAGCGTCAGTGGGCAGGCCACACTCACTATGCCGCTGCTGGTGCCGCTGTCCGACATTCTGGGCCTCTCTCGGCAGGTTACGGTGCTGGCATTTCAGTACGGGGCCGGCCTCTGCGAGCTGCTCTCGCCCACCAACGGGGCCCTGATGGCCATGCTGGCCGCCACCGGCGTGCGCTTCGAGCAGTGGGTGAAGTTTGCCGCGCCGCTCTGGGCCGCCCTGTTCGTGCTGGGCGCAGTAGCCGTGGTGGCGGGTATCGCGGTGGGGGTTTGACGCTTCGCTTAATGAGGAATGAGGAATGAGGAATGAGGAATTATGGCCCCAATGGTC
>JALYUI010000079.1 GCA_030853845.1 Bacteroidota bacterium
ACTAAGCACTCACGCCTAAGTAAGCGTACTGAATTTTGAACGTCATGCTTCGACAAGCGGACGACAGATGAAGCATGACCGCCAAAAAAAACCCTCCGACTACTGCTGCGCCGGCTGGCCTACAGCAGCCGTGGCCCCCTTCAAATCTTTCTTCACGTATTTGCTGGGGCACTTCAGCAGGATTTGGTCGGCCAGAAATACCTGGCCCCGCATGCAGCCGGTGATGACGACCTGCTCGGAGGTTTCGAAATCCTGCGGCTTGGGTTGGCTATACACCACGCGCTGGGCTACATGGGTACTGTCGACCAGCGTGAAGGCGAAGTAGTTGGGGTCCGTCACCGGGTCGTATTGCAGGTCGATGGGGTGTTTCTGGCTGTCGCGCAGCAGCTTGCCCACCACGTGCACCTTGGTGTTGTTGCCCTCGGCGGCGCGGGCGCGGGCCTCGCCGAAGCCCACGTACACGCTGGCATCGGCCGTGGTGCTGAGGATGATGGCAGCGGCTACTGCAATGATGGCAATAACGAAAATGTGCGACTTCTTCATAAGACCACAGATTTAGCGGATTTTAACGGATTGGGACGGATTTTCGGTGGGTCCGCGTGGTGGTTCGACCTGAGCAACAGCGGGCCGCCTGTCGAGGTGCCCATTTAGGACTTCATTTCTTTTTCGAGACGACTCACCTTGCGGTCCAGGGAAATGAGGTAGGCCAGCAGGCCCGCCACGATAATGGCCACCACGGCCACTACCACGTAGATTTTGCCACTGGCGCGCAAGTCGTCGGCCATGGCCGGGGCCGCCTCGGGAGTTTGGGCAAAAGCCAGGGACGCCAGCAGCAGCAGCGGCAGCAGGAAGGAGAAGACGCGGCCCAGCGGGCGAGCGAAAAGCTTATTGTTCATCGTGTTTCAGTTTCAGGAAAACGTAGCGGCTGCTCACCTGGGCCACCCAGAAGGCAAACAGAATCCAGCCGATAACAGCCGGGTAAAACACCTTGCGCATGGTGTTGTCGAGGTCGTACTGGTTGAAGCCGGGGTTGCCGGTCTGGCCCGGGTGCAGCGATGGCCCGCTGAGGCGGGGCAACACAAACAGCAGCGGAATAGCCGCCGAAAAGGCGAAAATGTTATAAATAGCCGACACCCGCGCCCGCTGCTGCTCGTCCTGAAACGAGCCGCGCAGCACCAGATAAGCCCCGTAGATGAGCATTGCCACGGCCGCGCCGTTCAGGCGGGGGTCGGGCGTCCACCACGCGCCCCAGGTGTAGCGTGCCCACAGGCTGCCGGTGGCCAAGCCCAGCAGGCCCAGCACAATGCCGGTTTTGGCTGACTCGTGGGCCAGCACGTCGAGCCGGGCCGAGGGCTCGCGCAGGTAGCGAATGGAGTACCACACCGACACCAGCAGCACCATAATCATGGCAAACCACATCGGCACGTGAAAAAACAG
Source organism: Bacteroidota bacterium (assembly GCA_030853845.1). Classification (GTDB taxonomy): domain Bacteria; phylum Bacteroidota; class Bacteroidia; order Cytophagales; family Hymenobacteraceae; genus Hymenobacter. Next base: position 1,438 of record JALYUI010000079.1, read on the forward strand.
GTTGCGGATGCTCTCGTTCACGATGGGCAGGGCTGGCACCGGGGCCAGGAAACCCGCCACCGTAGCGCCCAGAATCAGCAGCACGGCCGCGCTTTTCCAGACCACGCCGCCGCCGCGCTGCTCCACCAGGCGCTGCCCGCCCCACACGCCGCCCACCGTCATCACCAGGCCCGATACACTACCGATAATTGCCGCTGTACTCATTGATATGATATTGTTGAAGTAGATAAAAGCCCGTCATACCGCAGAACGTCATGTTGAGCTTGTCGAAGCATCTCTACCGCGTAAGTAATCCAATCGATTGAGTTAGTATCGAGGTAAAGATGCTTCGCTGCGCTCTGCATGACGTTCTTGATTTAAGCTCAAAACCAGTTAGCCGCGCCACAAAAATGGGAACAGCAGATATGAAGTCGCGGCCACAATCAGGTTCAGTGCCAGCAGTGTGAGCAGCGACTGCTGGCTCACGCTGCGGTCGAGGCCATCGAGGGCATTTTTGCTTACTTTGATGAGTAGCAGCAGCATGGGCACCATCAGCGGGAAGCTGAGAATGGCCATGAGCGTGGCCCCGTTGCCGCCCGCCTTGGCCGCGATGCCCGACACCAGCGTGAGCGTGGTGGCAAAGCCCACGGCCCCCAGCAGCAGGTTGCCCACGAACAGCGGCGCATCCTGCACGGGGTTGCCCAGAAATACGGTGTAGAGCAATCCGCCCAGTAGCGCCACCGCCATCAGCAGCAACGCGTTATAGAGCATTTTGGCCAGAATAACGGCCTGCGGGCGCACCAGGGTATAGTAGTAGAGACGCTGGCCCGCGCTTTCCTGCATGAAGCCCTTGGCCACCGCGTTCAGGCCCGCAAACAGCAGAATCACCCACAGCAGGGCGTTCCAGGCCGGGGGCGGGGGCGTGCCGCCGCGCAGGCTGAAGCTCAGAAAGCACACAAACACCGTGCTGCCCACGTATAGCAGCAGCCCCCCCAGGGCCGCACGCTGCCGCCATTCGAGGCGGAAGTCTTTGGCTAGCAGGGTGGATATTTCGCGGAGCAGCAGCACGGGCAGTCAGGGGTTTCGGACTGCAAAGATAGACCACAGATGCAGCGGATTTTAACGGATTGAACGGATTCCTTGTGGTTCTGCCCGGGCCTGGCCAGTGCGCAGAACTACAAAAAATCCGTTCAATCCGTTAAAATCGGTTCAATCGGTAGTTAAAAATCGTAGCCCAGGCTGGCGTAGAACTGCGGTTTCTTGGTCACGTAATTTTCCTGGCCCCAGGCCATGTCCAGCTTCAGGTAGAAGCCCAGCAGCGAGGTGCGGGCACCCACGCCGTAGCCAATCAGAAAAGGGTTGCTGAAGTTGATGACGGTGGCCGAAAACTCCTGACTATAGGCCCGGGTGCGGGTGTTGGCCGAGTTATCGGTGCTGAAGGGGTTGGTGCCGGAATACGCCGTGCCGGCATCGGCAAACGCCGCGAGCTGGAGGTTGCGGAAGAAACCCGAGTAAATGGGCCGGTGCGCGAAATACTGCACAATTGGTATGCGCAGCTCACTGTTGAATAGCACGTAGCGCGGGCCGTTGCGAGCCCCGTAGTCGAAGCCGCGCAGGTTCGTCACGAAACCCTGGTTGAATACCTGGTCGGGGGCGCTATAGTTGGTCAGGAAGCGGGCATCGGCGTAGCCGGCGTTCAGCCAGTCGTCCATGCCGCCGAGGCGGAAAACCTGGGGGCGCGGTCCGAAAAACTGCCCGTAGCTGGCCCGGTTGGCCCACACAATGGAGCGGCTGATTTTCTGGTAGTGCCGCAGGTCGATGATGAGCTTACCAAAGCTTAGGTTCGCGTCGTTCAGGTTTCGCAGGTTCTGCAGGCTGGCCTTGAGGCGGGTGCCGTGCACCATGTTTACGCCCGTAATAATGCTGTTGTCGAACACCAGCTCGGCGTTGTAGCCCAGGTAATCAGAGGTCTGGTCGTTGGTGGTGGAGGCCGTGCCCAGGTCGGTGCGCGAAATGCTCACAAAGCGCGGGCCGCCGCGCACGCTTAGGCTGTGGGTGAGCGGGTAGCTGATGTTGGGAGCCACCTCATGCCGCCCGTAGCGCGAAATACCTTCGGAGGATGCGGAGTTGGCAATGGGCAGGAAGTACGCCTGCTTCTGATAAGCGATACCCCAGTCGTAACGCTTGGTCAGGTTAGTGTAGGCCAGACGAATGTTGCTCGAGCGCAGGTCGAACACCCCAAACAGGCTGGCATCGAAGCGCTGGTTTTCGAGCACATCGGTCAGGGTAGCCTTAAAGTTCAGGCCCAGCCCCAGAATGGGGTCCACGTACAGCGCCGTCGATACGTTGTCGGCCATGAAGCGCGTATCGTGGCGGTAAGGGCCGGCCAGGGGAGTAGCAGCCTGCGCCTGCGCGGTTTTGGTAGCGGCTGCCGAGGCTGCGGTGGGCGTGAGACGGCGGCGCTTGGCAGCAACGGCCGGGGCCGCGTCGTCTTCCTCAAACTGATAGTCGCTGGTATTCACGGCGCTACTGGCAACTTTGGCGCGTCGGCGCGGGGCCGTCGCCGAATCGGCCGGAGCCGCTGCTACCGGAGCTGTGGCTGCCGGGGCGGGTGCGCGCGTCGGCCTGGGCTTGGGAGCCACCACTACCGACCGGTCTTCCAGAATACGCTGGCGGGCCGTTTTTGCCACTGGCAGGCTGGTAGGCAGCGGGTAGCTGGGGTACACGTACAGCAGGTCGCGGGCCTCTGAAGGGGCCACGAATACCAGCGCCGACGACTGCGCGTTGTAGTCAAAATCGTCGGTATTGGCCAGCCAGTTGGTCACGCGGGTGCGCTGCCGGGTTTTCAGCGAATACTGGTACACGGCGCGCACGCCGCTTTCCTCGCTCAGGTACAGAATCTCGTCGTCGGTAATGGCGCGGGGCCGGGTTTCATTCGAAATCGTGCTCACCAGCGTTTCCACGGGCAGGGCGCGGCCATCGAAGTGGTACACAAACAGGTCGTAGTTGTTCACCACGTTCTGGAACGTGGCCGGGCGCGGGCGGCCCAGCGAGTCGAGGTAGCGGTTCGAGCTGAATACCAGTCCCTGCCCGCCCGGCAGAAACACGGGCTGCACATCGTCGAACAGGTCATTGGTGAGCTGCTCGGGCTGGCGGCTGCCGGCCCGCAGCAGGTACAGGTCGTTCTGGCCATCGCGCACGGCGCTAAACACCAGGGCCTTGCCATCGGGCGAGTAGTTCAGGCTCAGAATCTGGTCGTAGCCGGAAAATACCGAGGCCGGACGCGAAAACCGGATGGCTTCGCGGGCCCGACTCAGCAGGCCGCGGCCGTCGGCATCGTATAGATGCAGGGCCATTTCGCCGTGCTTCATCTCGGCCACCGCTACCTGGGTGTTGCCGCGCCAGGCCACTAGGGGCAGGCGGTTTTCCACCAGCTGGTCGGGGGTTTTGTATCCGCCCCGGCTCAGAATGCGGCGGTGCTTGCCGTCGCGGTCCACCACCATCACGCGGTAGCGGCCGCCCTCATTCTGGGCGTAGGCCACCAACTGGCCGTTGGGGCTGAGCACGGGCTGCGAAAACACGTCGGCGTGGCGGTTGCGGCCGCTTTGGCGGTACTGCTTGTCGGGTTCGACTAAGGTGGCCACGGGCTGGCCGTTCAGGTCGCGGTAGTAGGTGAGCCAGTCGCGCAAAAACAGCTTGTAGGGCACGTTCAGCGAGGAGCTGATGCCCACCTCAACATCGCGCGTGATGCGCGTCAGGTTCAGGATGTTCTGAATGGTGGTGTAGCCGTAGCGCTCGGCCACGTAGTTCCAGATGCTCTGGCCGGCCAGCGCGGGGCTGCGCAAAAAGAACGGGGCCGTGCGGTTGCCGGTGGGGTAGCGCTTGGTCATGTCGCGCATGTAGCCGTCCATATCCACGCCCCAGCCCTCGGCCGCGTAGGCCGAAGCCCCCCCGATAAACCAGTCGGGCAGCTGGAGCAGGTAGTTGCTTTGCAGCACTTCCTTCAGCGAGCCGCCGTACATCATATCGTTAAGCAGCACTTCGGTTATTTGCATGCTGAGCCGGCGCTTGAACTCGGTTTCCTGGCCGTCGAAGGCCAGCTGCACCTTGCTCATGCGGGAAATGGGCGTTTCTCCCCCGTTAATCTGCTGCTGGGTGGCCGTGAGGCCGATGTTGCTCTGGCGCAGGTCGCCCACCGAGTTATACAGCAGCAGGGTGGTTTTTGAGTAGGGGTAGTAGCCGATGAGCGCCGTGATACGCTGGAGCTCTTTTTCGGCGTACTCGGCGGCCCGGCGGGCGTTGCCCTCGCCGCCCTGGTAGTAGAGTACGTTGAAGTTCTGAGTGGTGAACTCCTGCCATTTCGGCTGCTGGTACTGCACCCGCACCCGGCCAAAGGCATCCTGGGCGCTCTGGGCCCAGGCGGCCGGGGCCAGCAGCAGCAGCAGCGCCAGCACTGCCTGCCCCGCCCGGGTCGATTTCGCGAATATGGAATCAATCATCATGGAGAAATAACGAGCGAAAGCGGAAAGTAAATCCGTCCGGCAAGTAAAAAAATATTGGCCCGGCGGCCGGAAGGTAGCACGCGGCCAGTGGCAGCGGCCGCCGCCCCGCCAGGTATGCCCCCGGCCGCCGCTCAACAGCAGCGGCGAAAGTGCAACCAATAACGTGAAGGCGCAATGATAACCGCCCGGACCGGGCGGGGTTTCAGCTTACGCTGGCGGGCTGCAAGGCGTTGTAGCGCTGCAGGCTGGCTTCGGGCCAGAGCTCGCCGTGGCCTTCGAGCGCGTCGGCCAGCAGCGCGGCCAGGCGCGGGGCCAGCATCACACCCTTCGAGCCGTAGCCTCCGCAGAAGCTCAGGCCCGGCACGGTGGGGTGGGGCCGAGCAGGGGCCGGCGGTCGCGCACGGCGGGCCGTAC
>JALYUI010000058.1 GCA_030853845.1 Bacteroidota bacterium
GGTCTACAAGGGGGGTAAACTTTAATAATTTGATGGCCGGTGATGTCCAGCTTACGCTCGGCATCACCGGCCATTTATGCTCGTACAAGCCGCTCCCACATGCCAGCACCCGGCCCCGGAAACCAACAGGTACTACTTTCGCGGCAGCATCGGCAACGTTCGGCCGGTTGGCGCGTCCTTCGCGCGAACTCACCATTTTCCCACTTTCGGTTTTTCTATGAAGCACCTATTTGCGCTGGGCCTGCTGGGCCTGGTGGCCGCTACTTCGGCCCTGGCCCAGGGCCCTACGCCGCCCGCCGGCCAGCCCGAGCCACCCTACCGCCCCTCAGCTACCAAAATCAACGACCTCGTGCACACCAAGCTCGACGTGCGTTTCGACTACGCCAAGCGCCACCTGCTGGGCAAGGAATGGGTGACGCTGAAGCCCCACGGCTACCCCACCGACTCGCTGCGCCTCGATGCCAAAGGCATGGAAATTAACGCGGTGACATTGATGAGCGGCAGCCAGCAAACCCCGCTCAAATACGACTACGCCGATGGGATGAACTTGCGCATCAACCTGGGGCGCACCTTCAAGCCGGGCGAGGAATACACCATCTACCTCGACTACGTATCGAAGCCCGACGAGCTGAAGGTGAAAGGCTCGGCCGCCATTACCGATGCCAAGGGCCTGTATTTCATCAACCCCGACTCGGCCGTGGCCGGCAAGCCGGTGCAGGTCTGGACGCAGGGCGAGACGGAAGGCTCGTCGGCCTGGTTTCCAACCATCGACCGCCCCAACCAGAAAACCACCGAGGAAATCTCGATGACCGTGCCCAGCAAGTACGTCACGCTCAGCAACGGCCGCCTGGCTAGCAGCACTCCCGCCGGCCCCGGCCTGCGCACCGACGTGTGGAAGATGGAGCTGCCCCACGCCCCCTACCTGTTTATGATGGCCGTGGGCGACTTCAAAATCTATAAAGACACCTGGCGCGGCAAGGAGGTAAACTACTACCTCGAACCCAAGTATGCTCCCTACGCCAAGCAGATTTTTGGCAACACGCCCGACATGCTGGAGTTCTTCTCGACCCGCCTGGGCGTGGAGTATCCGTGGAATAAGTACAGCCAGATTGTGTGCCGCGACTACGTGAGCGGCGCGATGGAAAATACCACCGCCACCCTGCACGGCGAGCAGGTGCAGCTCACGAACCGCGAGCTGCTCGACCGCGAGTACGGCGGCGAGTCGGTGATTGCGCACGAGCTGTTCCACCAGTGGTTCGGCGACTATGTGACGGCCGAAAGCTGGGCTAACATTACCGTGAACGAGACAATGGCTGACTTTTCGGAAGGCCTTTATGCCGAGCATAAGTACGGCCCCGATGCCGCCGATGCCCACTACTACCGCTACCTGCGCCGCTACCTGAGCTCGCCGCGTGACGCCGCCAAAAACCTGGTGCGCTTCCACTACACCGAGCAGGAAGAGGTGTTCGACCTGGTGAGCTACCAGAAGGGCGGCGCTATTATGGACATGCTGCGCACCTACCTCGGCGACGACGTTTTTTTCGCCGGCCTCCAGAAATACCTCACCGATAATAAATTCGGCAACGGTGAGGCCCACCAGATGCGCCTGGCCTTCGAAGCCGTGTCGGGCCAGGACCTGAACTGGTTCTATAACCAGTGGTATTTCGCGCCCGGCCACCCCATCGTCAACATTTCCTACGACTGGGACGCGGCCAAAAAGATGCAGTCCGTGACCGTGAAGCAGACCCAGTCGGGCCAGCCCTTCCGCCTGCCCTTCACCATCGACTACTACGTGAAAGGCCAGGTGCTGCACCAGGCCGTGACGATGACCGAGGCCAGCCAGACCTTCACCATGACCCTGCCCGCCAAGCCCGAGCTGGTGAACGTGGACGCCCGCAAAAAAACCCTGTGGCTGAAAACCGACAATAAACCGACGGCCGAATACGTTTACCAGTACGCCCACGCGCCGCGCTACGTCGACCGCCGCGAGGCTCTGGACGCCGCCATTAAGGAGCAGACCACCAGCTCCGCGGCCCGCACCCTGTTGCTGGCGGGCCTCAACGACAAGTTCTACAACCTGCGCCTGGTAGCCCTCGAAGGCCTGAAGCTCGATGATGCCGTGGTGGCCAAGGCTGCGGCGCCCGTGCTGCGCAAGCTGGCCGCCACCGAAAAAGAGCCGCTCGTAATCGCCGTCACCCTCAAGGCCCTCGCCAAGCTCAAGGATAAGAAGGACGAGAAACTGTTCAGCAAGTACCTTGATAGCCAGTCGTACAGCGTGCAGGGTGCCGCCCTCAGCGGCTTGGCCGTGGTGCAGCCCGCCCAGGCCCTGGCCCGCGCCAAAGCCCTGGAAGCCGACAGCCACGATGCTCTGGCCCAAGCCGTAGTAGCTACCTACGCCCAGGCCGGTGGCCTCGACCAGTGGGCCTACGTGCGCACTAAGTTCGACGAGGCCCGCCCGCAGGGCAAGTTCAACATGCTGGAGCCCCTGGCTACCATGATGGGCCGCCTCGACGACCCGGCCGCCTTCAGCGAAGGCGTGACCCGCCTGCGCGACCTCGGCTTGAAATACAAGCAGTTTGGGGCCGACCACCTGGCCCTGACCCTACTCCAGACCGCCGCCAAAGGCCAGGCCGGCCGCGCCCACGCCGCCGAAGCCCAGGCTGCTGTCGACAAGGCTACGGCTGAGCTGCAAGCCGCCAAGTAAGGCTCGCTCCACTTGCACAAAAAAGGCCCTCCGCATAATGCGGAGGGCCTTTTTTGTGGGTGGTGGCAGTTATCGGGGAGAACGGAAAGAGCGTTAGTTGCCGTCGGCAACGGAAGCCGGCTCGGGAGCCGACCTGGATATCGATTGGGGGGCCGACTGAGCAGCCGGCGCAGGAGTAGCTTCGCTGGTTGCTTCGGCAGCGGCCGATTCGGGAGCGGGAGCTTCGGTGGCGTAAATGTGCTCCATCTGGTTGAAAACCGTGTCGCCATCCACGTTCAGGTCCTTCAGCACGCCATCGGCAATGTCGTACACGAGGCCGTGCAGCCGCGGCGGCTTGTCGCCGCGCATGGCGTTCTGAATGATGTTGGTTTTGGCCAGGTTGCGCACCTGCTCGGTCACGTTGAGCTCCACCAGGCGGCGCAGGCGCTGCTCGGGCTCGCTGATGCGCAGCAGCTCGGTTTCGTGAAGGCGCACCACATCGCGGATGTTCACCAGCCAGTTGTCAATCAGGCCGTACTGCTTGTTGTTGGCCGCCGCCGCCACGCCACCGCAGCCGTAGTGCCCGCACACCATGATATCCTGCACACCCAGCACTTCCACGGCGTATTGCAGCACGCTCAGCAGGTTCATGTCGGTATGCACGACCATGTTGGCAATGTTGCGGTGCACGAACATCTCGCCCGGGCCGGTGCCCGTAATGCCCGAGGCCGGCACCCGCGAATCGGAACAGCCGATGAACAGGTAGCGGGGCTGCTGCCCGTTGGCCAGGCGGTGGAAAAAGTCCGGGTCCTCGGCGTTTTTCGAGGCCACCCACTGCTTGTTATTTTCGAGAATTTTGCTGATACCAGCCATAGAAAATTGAATTTGATACCTCCGGGTTGGGTGTCCGGTGCCGCCCTGGGAGCGCAGCGGCCGACAAAACCGCCGCCGGGGCTGCCTCCGGCTATCAGGCCCGAAGGTAGAATGAAATTGGGAAGTAATAAATTTAGTTGCAGCAGACGCAGTCCCGGGCCAATCCACGGCGGGCTGCTAGTGGCCCACTACTTCCACGCTGGGAATGCCGCGCAGCTCCAGCTCGATGCCGCGCGCCGGCGCTTCCTGCCGGAAAGCCGCGATGGCTGCGAGTACGTCGTGGTCGATAACGTCGGAGCGGGAGCCGTCGAGCAGCACCCGGCTGCCGGCGGGCAGCTGTTCGAGCGTGGTCACGATGCTGGCTTTGTTGAGGAACGAGACGTGCTCGGGCAGGTGCAGGTGCAGCCGGGCCCCGGGGTCTTCGGTGCTGTCCAGGCTGTGGTCGCGGCGCAGGTAGGAGCCGGCCTTGGCGTTGTCGCGCAGAATGAAGAAAAAGCCCAGCACCAACCCGACGCTCACGCCCTTAAGCAGGTCGGTGAAGAGCACGGCCACCACGGTGATGATGAACGGGGCAAACTGCGCCCAGCCCAGCTGCCACTGCCGGCGGTAGAGCGCGGGCGGCGTGAGCTTGTAGCCCACCAGCAGCAGCACCGCCGCCAGGGCAGCCAGCGGAATCAGGTTGAGCACGGCCCCCAGAAACAGCAGGCTCGTGAGCAGCAGCAGGCCGTGGATGAAGGCCGACATCTTGGTTTGCCCGCCTGCGGCAATGTTGGCCGACGAGCGCACGATAACTGCCGTGATGGGCAGCCCGCCCAGCAGGCCGCTTATCAGGTTGCCGGTGCCCTGGGCCAGCAGCTCGCGGTTGGTGGGCGTGCGGCGCTTCTGCGGGTCGATGTTGTCGACGGCCTCCACGCAGAGCAGGGTTTCGAGCGAGGCCACGATGGCAATGGTGAGGGCCACGCCGTAGGTAGCCGGGTGGCGCAGGGCGCTGAAATCGGGAAAGGTGAGCTCGCCGCCCAGCTGGCGCAGCGAGGTAAGCACCGGCAGCTTCACGAGGTGCTCGGGGCGCACCTGTAGGGCCGGCATCCCAATTTTCAGCAGCTGATTGAGGCCCACGGCCGTGATGACGGCCACCAGCGCGCCCGGCACCAGCCGCGCCCAGGCCTGCCGCCGCACTACCCCGCTGTTCCAGAGCAGCAGCACGGCCAGCGCCACCGCCCCCACCAGCACCGAGCCGGGGCTCAGCGCCCGCATGGCCGCGCCAATGGCCGAAAAGGTGTTCTGCCCATTGAACTGCAGGAATTCAGTGTCCTCAAAAAAATCCGAGTCGGCCCCCAGGAAGTGCGGTATCTGCTTCATAATGAGAATGAGCCCGATGGCCGCCAGCATGCCCCGGATAACCGAGGCCGGGAAATACAGCGCGATAATGCCGGCCCGGGCCAACCCAAAGCCAATTTGCAGCACACCCGCCACGGCCGTGGCCACCAGCACCGCCTGCCAGGAGCCCAGCGAGGTAATGGCCGACAGAATAACGACCGTGAGGCCCGCCGCCGGCCCACTCACGCTCACCGACGAGCCGCTGAGCAGGCTCACCACCAGCCCGCCCACGATGCCCGCCACCACGCCCGCCAGCAGCGGCGCGCCCGAGGCCAGCGAGATGCCCAGGCACAGCGGCAGCGCCACCAGAAACACCACCAGCCCCGCCGGGGCATCCTGCCCGATGGTGCTGAAGAGCGAAGTTTTTGCTTGGGGGGCCGCCGGCGGCACCGGGGCCGTAATCGGCGCGCCGGTGCGGGCGGGCGAAGAAATTACCTGGGTCATAGCTCTTACTTATATCATGAAGAATTCCGGCCAATAATCGTCGGGATAGAATTCTGATACAAGGGTACGCCCCGGCTATTAAGACCGAATTAAAGTCGAATTAAAAGGAAATTAAAACCGTAACAATCGCCCAATAGAGGCAATCAGTGGATTTTTCCAGATGATTACCCCGGCCCGGCCGGCCGCCCGCCGCAGCCCTTACCCCGGCCACTCCAGCCACACGCGGGTGCCCTCGCCGGGCTCGCTTACTACGCGCACCGTGCCGCCGTGCAGGGCCATGATGCGCGCGGCCAGTGGCAGCCCGATGCCGTGGCCCGGCACATCGCGCGTGGTGGCGGCCCGAAAAAACGGCACGAATACCTGCTCCAAATCGGCTGCCGCCAGGCCCGGACCCTGGTCGGCTACCAGCAGCGACAGCTGCCGCCGGTCGCGGCGCAGAGTGGCCGTTACGGTGCCGCCGGTGGCCTGCGAGAACTTGCAGGCATTGTCGAGCACGTTGAGCATGGCCGAGCGCAGCAGGGCCTCGTTGCCGCGCACCATGTAGGCGGCCGGGTCGTCGGCCTCCCCAAAATCGAGGTCGATGCGGCTGTTGGGGTAGCGGTGCAGCAGCTGCTCGTGGGCCAGCAGCAGCACCTCGTCGAGGTGCACCGGGGCCATTGGCACCTGCGAGGCGTCGTCGGAAGCGCGGGCAATTTCCAGCAGGCCGTTGGTGAGGCTGTTGAGCTGCCGGGCCGAGTTGAGGGTGCGCAGCAGCACGCGGCGGTACTCGGCCGGGGGCCGCTCGGCCTGCAACAAAGCCACTTCCAGCTCGCCCATAAGGGCCGTGAGGGGCGTACGCAGCTCGTGCGAGGCATCGCGCACGAAGGTGCGCTGCCCGGCAAAAGCTGCCTCCAGGCGCTCCAGCAGGCGGTTGAAGCGCAGGGTGAGCAGCCCAATTTCGTCGGTGCTGCCCTCGGCTCGGGTCAGGCGCTGGCTCAGGTCGGTGGCCGTGATGCCGTCGACCTCGCGCACCATGCGGCGCAGCGGGCGCAGGGCCTGCCCGGCAAAAAACCAGCTGCCCGCTCCCAGCACGCCCATCGCCACCAACAGCCCGAAGCCCAGCAGTTGCCACAGCTCGCGCAGCTGCTGCCGGCTGTCCTCATCAACCGACGAGGCCACCACCACCAGCGGCCCCAGCCGGGCATCATGGTAGAGCAGGCCCACGGTTTCGTGGTAATTGGTTTCGGGCTCCAGCACGGCCTGGCCGGTGCGCCGCACCTCGGCCAGCCAGGCCGGCGGCGCGGGCCTGGCCGGCCCCTGCCCTTCCCGAAATACCAGCTGGTCGTCAGCATCATATACCCGGCCCAGCTCGCCGGGCAGCGTACGGTAGAGCTGGCGCAGGTAGCTGCGATACGAGGCTTCGGCACCGGCATCAGCATGCTCGTTCTGGCCAGCGGCATAGGCGTGCCCCACCACCAGCGTGCGCCGAAATAGGCTCTGCGTGAAGTCCTGCCGCCGCGTTTGCTGGGTAGCGAAGTAGATGACCAGCGCAAACAGCAGCAGCGTTACCCCGAGCACGGTTCCGAATTGCAGCGCAAGGCGAAGGCGAATGGACATGGGCTTTAAAAGACTGTTGCTACCCTTCCAGCTTCATCACGTAGCCCATGCCCACCAGCGTATGAATCAGCTTCGGCTCGAAACCCTTATCCACTTTCTTCCGCAGGAAGTTGATATAAACGTCAATTACGTTCGAGCCGGTGTCGAAGCTTAAATCCCAGACGTGCTCCAGCAAATCGGCGCGCGACACCACGCGGTTCTGATTGCGGAGCAGGTACTCGAGCAGGGCAAACTCGCGGGCGGTGAGCTGCACCGGCAGCCCGGCGCGCTCCACGCGCTTGGCACCGGGGTCGAGGCTGAGGTCGGCCAGGTGGAGCACGGCGGCCGGGGCGGGCGCTTCGGTGCGGCGGCGCACCAGGGCGCGCAGGCGGGCCAGCAGCTCGTCGAAGGCGAAGGGCTTGACGAGGTAGTCGTCGGCCCCGGCATCAAGGCCACGGATTTTATCGTCGGTTTCGCCGAGCGCGGTAAGCATGAGAATGGGTACGCCGGCATCGTGGGCGCGCACCTGCCGGCACACGTCGAGGCCGCTGAGGCCGGGCAGCATCTGGTCCAGAATCAGGCAGTCGTAGCGGGTGCTTTGGGCGCGGTGCAGGCCCAGCAGGCCGTCGGCGGCCAGGTCAACGGTGTAGCCTTGCTCGCTTAGGCCCTGGTGCAGAAAGGCCGCCACCGAGGGTTCGTCTTCAACTAACAGAATCTTCATGAGGCCGGAAGGTAGGACCGTCACGGCAAAAGCGCGGTCTGGCCGGGAACTGGCCGACGGTTCGAGGCCAGGTTGGCCGCCGGCTTTTGGCAGCCGTAATGCGTTGTTTTTCTGGGAATATCGCTTTTCAATAGCGGCAAAAATTAGCTTGATTCAAAATCATCCAAAGTTAATTCGGGAAGTCTACGGGTTGATTTTTAGACCCAAAACGCCTAGCAGTTGTGCTTAGCAGGCGGGCTTAGGGCAAATATTCGGGCCAACGGCAAAACACCCGCGAAAGCCCACCCGTAATCCGAATTAGTACCTGCCAATTCTCAGCCTCACTCCCCGCTATGCGTCAAATTACCCAAGTCCCACTCGGGCCGCCACCCGGCAGCCTGGCCCCGCCCCAATCCGTCACGCTGCACATCAATGGCCAGGACCATACGCTGCACATCGCACCCTGGACCACCCTGCTCGACGCCCTGCGCGAATACCTGGACCTGACCGGCACCAAGAAAGGCTGCGACCACGGCCAATGCGGGGCCTGCACAGTACTCGTTGATGGCAAGCGCATCAACTCCTGCCTGGCCTTGGCCGTGATGCACGAGGGCGACCAAATTACCACCATCGAGGGGCTGGGCACTGCCGAAAAGCTGCACCCGCTGCAACAGGCTTTCATCGACCACGATGCCTTCCAGTGCGGCTACTGCACGCCCGGCCAGATTTGCTCGGCCCAGGGCCTGCTCAACGAAGGAAAAGGAAAAGCCAAAACCGAAGCCGAAGTGCGCGAGCTGATGAGCGGCAACCTCTGCCGCTGCGGAGCCTACTCCAACATTCTAAGCGCGGTAATGGAAGTGGTGAATAATTATGAATTATGATTTTTCACACTCATTCTCTATTTATAAAATATTAGGATTACGAATTATGAATGGAGCAGATTACCGCTCGTCCCCAATTCATAATTTATAATTTCTAACTCATAATTCGAAAAAATGAACAGCTTCACCTTTATCCAAGCGCCGGCCATTGAAGCGGCCGTGCGCGATAAATCCGAGCACGCTGAGGCCGCCTATATTGCCGGCGGCACCAACCTCGTCGACCTGATGAAGGAAAACGTGGCCCGCCCCACGCACCTTATCGGCCTGAAAAAGCTCGGGCTCGACAACATCGCAACACTGCCCGACGGCGGCCTGCGCCTGGGCGCGCTCGCCACCAATGCCGACACCGCCTGGCACCCGGCGGTGCAGGCCCGGTACCCCCTGCTCGGGCAGGCCATTCTGGCCGGGGCCAGCCCGCAGCTGCGCAACATGGCCACCGACGGCGGCAACCTCATGCAGCGCACCCGCTGCTACTACTTCTACGACCTGGCTACGCCCTGCAACAAGCGCGAGCCCGGTTCGGGCTGCTCGGCCATCGGCGGCTACAACCGGGTGTGCGGCATTTTGGGCACCAGCGAAAGCTGCATTGCCACTCACCCGTCCGACATGTGCGTGGCCCTGGCGGCCCTGGCCGCTACCGTGCGCGTAAGCGGCCCGCACGGCGAGCGCACCATTGCCTTCGAGGATTTCCACCGCCTGCCCGGCACCACCCCATACCTCGATAACAACCTCACGCCGGGCGAACTGATTACCAGTATCGACCTGCCGGCCGAGGATTTCAGCCAGCATTTCAGCTACCTGAAGCTGCGCGACCGCAGCAGCTATGCCTTCGCCCTGGTGAGCGTGGCGGCAGCGCTCAAACTCGAAGGCACCCTCATTACGGATGCGCGCCTGGCCCTGGGCGGCGTGGCCCACAAGCCCTGGCGCGATAAGGAAGCCGAAGCCCTGCTCATTGGGCAGCGAGCCACGGCTGATACCTTCCGCCGGGCCGCCCACAAGATGCTCGCAGGAGCCAAAGGCTTCGGCTCCAATACCTTCAAGATTGAGCTGGCCCGCCGCGCCATCGTGCGTGGCCTGAAGCAGGCCACCGCAATGAATCAGGCCCTCGATACCAACGCTTTTTTGAATTCCAACCCGTGAACGAGGTAACCCAGAACCCGCCCAATCCTATGCCTTTCCAAACCAACTACATCGGCAAACCCACCAGCCGTGTCGATGGCCCAGCCAAGGTAACCGGCACGGCCAAGTATGCCGCCGAATACAACGTGCCCAACCTGCTCTATGGCTACGTGGTGAGCAGCCCGATTGCCCGGGGAAAAATCACAAAAATCGATGCCGGACTGGTGCTGGCGCTGCCCGGCGTGCAGCAGGTTTTCTCCCACGAAAACGTGCCCTCGCTGGCCTGGTTCGACCGGAGCTACAAGGACGATGTGGCCCCCGGCGGCGCGCCGTTCCGCCCGCTGCATTCGGCCGAAATCAGGTTCAGCCAGCAGCCCGTGGCCCTGGTGGTGGCCGATTCGTTTGAGCTGGCCCGCTACGCGGCGTCGGTGCTGCCTATTGAATATGAGCAGGAAGCCCACGAAACCGAGCTCACTAGCCACCTCGACGGGGCCTACGAGCCCGGCAAGGGCAAAACCGGCTATAAGCCCCCAAAGTCGCGCGGCAACTTCGGGCGCGGCTGGCAACAGGGCACGGCGCACATGGAGGCGCAGTATTCGCACCACGCCATGCACCACAACCCAATGGAAAACTTCGCCACTACCGTGGAGTGGCTGGGCGATAAGAACCTGAATATCTACGACAAAACACAGGGCGCGTTCAACAGCCAGCAGTACGTAACCGGTATTTTCGGGCTGAGCAAGGAACAGGCGCGGGTGATTTCGAAATATACCGGGGGCGGCTTCGGCTCGGGGCTGCGCCCGCAATACCAGCTGTTTCTGGCAGTGCTGGCCTCGCTTCAGCTCCAACGCTCGGTGCGGGTTTCGCTCACCCGCCAGCAGATGTTCAGCTTCGGCCACCGCCCCGAAACCCTGCAGCACGTGGCCCTGGCTACCGATGCCCAGGGTGCCCTGACTGGCATCAATCACGTGGCCGTGGCCGAAACTTCGCAGTTCGAAGACTTCACCGAGAACGTGGTGGGCTGGAGCGGCACGCTCTACAGCTGCCCCAACGTGCAGCTCGACTACCGCCTGGCCAAGGCCGACATCTTCACGCCGCTCGATATGCGCGCCCCCGGCGCGGCCTCGGGGTCCATTGCCCTGG
Organism: Bacteroidota bacterium; assembly: GCA_030853845.1. Lineage (GTDB taxonomy): Bacteria > Bacteroidota > Bacteroidia > Cytophagales > Hymenobacteraceae > Hymenobacter. The sequence goes on from JALYUI010000058.1 coordinate 10,796, forward strand.
AAATTGCGATGGACGAAATGGCTTACGCCGCCGGCCTCGACCCGCTCGAATTTAGGCTGCGCAACTACTCCGATTTCGACCAGGCCCAGGACCTCCCCTATTCCAGCAAAGCCCTGCGCGAGTGCTACGCCCAAGGAGCTGCCAAATTTGGCTGGGCCGCGCGCCAGCCCAAGCCCCGCTCCATGCGCGACGGTAACCTGCTGGTTGGCTGGGGTATGGGCGGCGGCATCTGGGATGCTTCCAAAATGCCCGCCCAGGCCCGCGCCAGCCTCGACGCCGACGGCCACCTCACCGTGAGCAGCGGCACCAACGAAATCGGCACCGGCACCTACACCATCATGACGCAGATTGCGGCCGAAACCCTGGGCCTGCCCATCGAGGCCGTCACCTTCGTGCTCGGCGATACGGAACTGCCGCAAGCCCCCCTACAAGGTGGGTCGTGGACGGCGGCCTCCGTGGGCACCGCCGTGCAGGAAGCCTGCGCCAAACTGGGCGAGAAGCTGTTGAAACAAGCCCGCAAGATGGACCACCCGGCCTTTAAAGACGTCAAAATTGAAGACGTGCATTTTGCCAACGGCCAGCTGCGCCTGTGCACCGACGCCACCCAGGCCGTGGTGCTGCGCGACCTCGTGCAGGCCAGCGGCGAACCCGCTATTGAAGCTCAAAATGCGAAGCTACCCGGCATAATAGATTTAGTTATGCCTGCCAAATACTCCATGCACACCCACAACGCGGTATTTGTGGAAGTGAAAGTGGACCCCGACCTGGGCACCGTACACGTTACCCGTGTGGTGAATGCCGTGGCTGCCGGTCGCATCCTCAACCCCAAAACGGCCCGCAGCCAAGTGCTGGGTTCGGTGGTCTGGGGCATCAGCATGGCCCTGATGGAGGAATCGGTGATGGACCACCGCTTTGGCCGCTACATGAACCACAGCCTGGCCGAATACCACGTCCCCGTCAACGCCGACATTCACGACATCGACGTGGTGTTCGTGCGCGAGGAAGACGAGCAGGTGAATCCGCTGGGTATCAAAGGGCTCGGGGAAGTAGGCCTGCTCGGCGTGGCCGCCGCCGTGGCCAACGCCATCTATCACGCCACCGGCAAGCGCGTCCGCGACCTGCCCATCACGATTGATAAGCTGCTGTAGCAGCGGCCGCAGCAAAAGCTGCTGAAGTGACATAATAACGCCCCGCAACTGGTTGGTTGCGGGGCGTTTCTGCGCAAAAATCACTTGTCAAATTGGCAGATATTCAGACGAGTACAAGTCTATCGAATTGTTAATTACTCGTTATTACAGTAAACCGACGTAGCCAAATAAAACATCCTTCATATTAGATTTTTAGGGAAGTTTTGCATAAGAGAAATGATTCGTGTAATTGTCGAATAAGAATAGACTTGCTACGAGAGAAAAACAGAATAATTTAAAAAAATTGTCTTCAATTTATTTCATAAATCTTTCATATCAAGTCTCACTACTGAATTCAAATGGCGGGCCGCAACGTGGCTAACGCAAGACCGATTCAACGTTCTACTACAGCATTTTAGTTAGGCATATGCCCGATTATTTGATTTGCAAATAGCTGAACGATATGCTTTTGCATTGCATGAGTCGGTTACAAAAACAGAAGAATAATTATTACGCTTTACCTTATTCAGTTTTAAGTAGGGCCTGACCTATGACTTGCTGAGTTTTGTCAGCGGCATGGATGATTCGAATGCGAAACGCTACCAAGACCGCGGGATTGCAGTCCTACAACTAACGTTGAAGGCTTCGGCCATTTACCTAAACGTGAATTTTCGACGGTAACCGAATTTGAAACGTATTTTTTTCCAGCAGGAATTGTTATTCGTGGATGGCACCGAACAACGTACGCAACGGCCCCAAGACAACGAGACCCAAAAGGCGTGGTACAGCGGCAAAAAAAAGCGCATACTTTAAAAGGAATGGTGATTTCGTTGAAAAGCAGATGGATTGGTTTTCTGAGTCATTTCCATCCAGGCAAGCACCACCATTACAGCCTGCTTAAAAAGATATTTTTCCTGAAAAACCAGTGGTTTAAGAAATTTTTAGTGCGACTGGATTTATATTTTCCGAGGTTTGATAAAGCGTGTCATTGCAAAGAGTATTTCCTGCCCATCAAAAAACCGACAGGACAAGACCTCACCGAAGCGCAACGTGCGGTAAATAAAGCGCCGGCTGCGGAGCGAATTGTGGTGGAACATGCCATTGGGTGCTTGAAACGCTACCGTATTTTGAGTGACCGTTTACGAATGCATGATTTAGAACGCTACGACGACGTGCTTGGCGTTTGTGCAGGGTTATGGAATTTCTACTTATGTCCTGATTTACAGCTCGCAACAATTCTATTGGGAAAGTGACTTAGTGCCGAATGGGGACCCAGCAGAAAAACGGCCGTCGGCAAGCCGTGAGACTACGCAAAAGTGTCTTACTAAACAGGGATGGGGGTGCTCATGGCAGACTAAATACCGGCGAGTTTAAAGCGCAGTCCGGCCGACCTTAAACTACGCCGGCCGGCCAGCGGTTTGCAAAACCCCGCCCGGCCACCCGGCGTAATGCCCAGGCCAGACTACCCCTTCTCATGACTGAACTGCAACGCCTGCTCCTCGCCTACGACCAGCACCGCGCCCAGGCCTGCCCCTGCGCCCTGGCCACGGTGGTCGAGGTGCAGGGCTCGGCCTACCGCCGCCCCGGAGCGCGCATGCTCGTCACCGACAACGGCCAGCTAACAGGGGCCATCAGCGGAGGCTGCCTAGAGGGTGATGCCCGCCAGCGCGCCCGGCAGGCTATTTTCCGGGGCCAGCCGGCCTTGGTTACCTACGACACCCGCGACGAAGACGACCCGCGCCACGGCCTCGGCCCCGGCTGCCAGGGCGTGGTGCGCATCCTGCTGGAGCCGCTGGATTTTGCTGCGGCCGATAACCCGGTGGAGCTGCTGCGCAGCTTCGCCCGCCACCCCGAGTCCGCCGTGTTGGCCACCGTATTTGAAACCGATACTTCGGGCCTGAAAGCGGCCGTAGGCCAGCGGGTTTTACTGTCGGCTACCGGGGCAATACGGGGCACGCCTTGGCTGGCCGGCCCGCTGGCGGAGGTCGCCCGCACCACGCTGGCCCAAGGGCTGTCGCAGGTGCTTGATATTGAAACGGATGCCGGCCCGGTACGGGCGTTGCTGGAGGTGCTGGAGCCGCCTCTGCGCCTGATGGTGTACGGCGCGGGCAACGATGCCCAGCCGTTGGTGCACCTGGCCGCCTCGCTCGGCTGGCACATCACTGTGGTCGACGGCCGGCCCAACCTGGCTACCGCCGCCCGCTTCCCCGAAGCCGCCGCCGTGCGCGTGGTACCGGTGGCCGAGCTGGAAACGCAGACTCCCGACGCGGGTGCTTACCACGTGCTGCTCAGCCACAACTACGCCTACGACCTGGCTGCCCTGCAAACCCTGCTGCCCACGGCCGCGCCCTACATTGGCCTGCTCGGCCCACGCCTGAAGGCCGCGCGGCTGCTTGAAGAGCTGCAATTAACCGAAACCGAGACGGCCGATGTGCTGCAAAACCGCCTGCACAGCCCCATCGGCCTAAACCTTGGCAGCGAAACCCCGGAAGAAATTGCTCTGGCCATCGTGGCCGAGATTCAGGCCCGGCGGCACCGGCGCGATGTCCGGCCCCTGCGCGAACGGGCGGGCGCGGCGCACGCGCCGATAGTGACTATGCTGGCAGCCGGCTGGTAAGCCGTCGGTCCGGGTCCCAAAAGAAGCGGCC
>JALYUI010000081.1 GCA_030853845.1 Bacteroidota bacterium
GGCGGCTACGTGGCCCTGGAGGAAAACCGCACGGACGGCTACCGCGACAACAACCACGACCAGCGCCTGAACGGGCTGGCCAAGTACTCGTTTCCGATGGCCGGGGGCATGGGTGCGGTGCGGGTGCAGGCCTTCAACAACCAGTTCGGCTCGGCCAACTACCTGATTCAGGCCGACGTGGAAAGCGGCCGCACGGCCCGCCGGGCGGCGCTGGACCCCACCGATGGGGGCAGCACGCAGCAGCAAAACGCGGTGTTTACCTACCGGGGCGACAACGCCGAACAGTACTGGACGGCCACGGCCTACGTGCAGCACCACGACTTCACCCGCTTCCGGGTGGGCCAGGACGGCGTGACGCGGGCCCTGACGCCGCAGCGCAAAGAGGAAGGCAATCGGGTGTGGGCGGGCTTGGACCTGCGGCGCACGGTGGCGAGCACGCTGGCCGGGGTGCCGGTGGAGTACGCGGCCGGCGTGAGCTTCCGGGGCGACGACGCGGACCTGACGCGCTTCCAGACGGTGAGCCGGCGGGAAATCAAGCAGGTACAGGCCCGCCGGGTGCGTACCTACACGCCGGCCGTGTACGGCCTGTTCCAGATTAAGCCCACCGAGCGGCTGAAGCTGACGCTGGGGGCCCGCTACGACCAGCTCTATTACAACATCACCTCCGAGGCGCTGGATTCGGACTATCCGAGCAAGGATTTGAAGCCGCACCCCGGCGTGTTCAGCCCCAAGGTGGGACTGGCCTACTCGGTGTCGTCGGCGGTGAGCGTGTTTGCCAACGCGGCTCGCGGCTTCAAGGCCCCGAGCGGCTACGAGGAGAACATCGACAACCCGGATTTGGGCGTGTCGCGGCTGAACACCTACGAGGTGGGCATTGCTGGGGACGATGCCTCGGGCCGGCTGCACGGGCTGGTGGCGGCCTACCGCACGGACCAGACCGGCGAAATTCAGAGCGACCCGGTGACCGGTGCGCTGGTGAACTACGGCAAGACCCTGCGCCAGGGCATCGAGGGCGAAGGCCGCTACCGCTTCGGGGCGAACCCCGGCAGCCTGAGCGTGTTCGCCAACTACTCGGTGCTGCAGGCCGAGCTGCGCAACGGCGACGCGGGCACGCACTACGTGCTGAACGCGCCGAAGTACACCGGCGCGCTAGGACTGGACTTCACGGCCGGGGCGGCGAGCAACGCGGCCAACCAGCTGACGCTCTCGGTGTACGACCAGCTGGTGGGGCCCAAGCACCTGAACGACGACGGCTCGCTGGAGAGCCGGGCGTTTCAGCGGGTGTCGGGCAAGCTGATTTTCACACGGCCGGCCGCGTATCCCGGCTTCCGGGTGTTCGTGGAAACGACGTTTTACCCCGATGGCAGCCACGGGCTGGACGAAATGAGCTTCGTGTCGGGCGGGGTGCTGCGCACCGCGCCGCAGGCGAAGGCCACGTTTTCGGCCGGGGTGAAGTTGCCATTTTAGGCTTTTTTAGGAAAAGACGTCATGCTCATCTGGCGTCCGCGGAGCCGAAGCATCTCTACCGCTTCGTTGTGGCAGCATTGATTACTAATGAGGTAGAGATGCTTCGACAAGCTCAGCATGACGTTCTTTTTGTCACCATTCAATCATCAACCGTTTTCAACCATTTCCCATGAAAAAGACCACCACCATGCTGGCCGCTTCGGCCGCTGCTTTGCTAACCCTCACCACCCTGGCCCACGATGCGTGGGTGGACCCGCTGGGCGGGCCGGTGTACAAAATCCTGTACGGGCACAAGGTTCCCGAGCCGTACCCTACGGTGAAAGTGACGTCGCTACAGGTGCTGGACGCGGGGCAGAAGCCGCTGAAGTTTACCCGAACGGAGGGTAAGGAAGGACTGAGCATTACGCCGGCGGGCAAGCCGGCGCTGTTTGTGACGGCGTTTGACAACGGGTACTGGGTGAAGGTGGGCGACGAGAAGGAGTCGCGCAACGTGCGCAAGTCGGCCCTGCCGGCGGGCACCGTGGGCGGGCAGTCGTCGCACCCGCTGAAGTGGTCGAAAACGATGCTCAGTTGGGCATCGTGGATGGGCAAGCCCATGGGCCAGCGCATTGAGTTTGTGCCGGTGGGGCTGACGGGGCTGCCGAAGCCGGGCAGCTCGCTGAAACTGCATTTACTACTGGACGGCAAGCCGCTGGCCAACCAGATGGTGGAAAACAACAGCAACGAGACGGGACCCAAGACGGACGCCAACGGCGACGTGACGGTGACCGTGCTCAAAGGCATCAACCGTTACGCGACGGACCACGACATCATGCAGCCCGACCTGCCCGACGCGCAACGGCTAAGCCTGACGGCGGCCCTGGTGTTCGTGGCTAAATAGTTGAGGCGGCTCGATTACTATATTCCCCCTTCTACGCATGAATACCAGCCCGATTCTTGGGGCCTTGGCGAACGAAACGGCGCTGGTACAGCGCTTGCAGGCCCGCGACGAACTGGCCCTTCGCCTTTTATATGAACGGTACGCCGACAACCTGCTGGCCGTGATTCAGCGCCTGGTACATGATGATGCGCTGGCACAAGACGTGCTCCAGGAAGGGCTGTTGAAGGTGTGGAGCAGCATCGGCAGCTACGATGCTAGCCGGGGGCGGCTGTACACCTGGTTGGCGCGGCTGTGCTGCAACTGCGCCATTGATGCGCTGCGCAGCGCCCGGTACCGGTTTCATGTCGGCACGCAGTCGCTGGACGCGGAGGGGGCGCAGCAGGTGCCGGCCGCACTCACGTTCCGGCCGGAGCACATTGGGGTGCGCGAACTGACGCTCCAGCTCAAGCCCCGGCAGCGGGAGGTGATTGAGTTGTTGTACTTCGGGGGCTGCACGCCCACGGAGACGGCCGAGGAGCTGGGCATTCCGGTGCCCACGGTGAAAACGCGGGCGCGGGCGGCCCTGCGGGTGCTGGCGGGGCTGGCGCGCTCGGGGCCATCGGCGTTGTTGTTGGGCCGCGCCTGAACCGGCGGGTGCCAATGGCGGCGAAAGAAAAAAGTCCGGGTTCGCGCAAGCGGCCCGGCGCTAAAAAGCCCGGGCCGTGCGAGCGGTTCGGCACTATTAGAAAAGCCCCGGCGGCGCGAGCTACCGGGGCTTTTTGCGAGTGGTTAAAAAGGGCTTGCCGGTGACGAGAATGCTGTTTTCATTAAACTTCTTTATCCGAGTTCGTTATGGCCGGGTCGTCTACTAAATCACGTACCTCCAGGTCCAATGCTCGGCTCAGGGAAATAAGTAAGTCTAAGGTGGGGGCCAGCTGCACCAGCTCAATGCGCTTGATGGTGGACTGCTCCACATTGGCAATATCGGCCAGCTTCTGTTGGGAGTAACCCCGCTGTTTGCGCAGGAAGCGCAGGCGCTCCGAGAAAACTTGTAAGCCAGCGGGGTTTTTCACACGGCAAGCTGCCGCCGGGAGCCAAACGAATTGAGGGCGTATACGCCCTCAATTCGTTTTTATGAGATAGATTGCAGGGACATTATCCTAACCGCGCCGCCGCCAAACTAAAGAGTTGTATGACGCAGCTCTATCCGGTATAGGCGGCTTCGTTGTAATCATCTGCTCCATGTCATCGGCATCCATTGGCAAGCGCCTCACGCATCTTCGGGCCATTCTCGCGGCACAAAGCTCAAACCCCAACGAGTGGTCCCGCGCCAATCTCGCCCGGACCACTGACCTATCGCCAGCAGTAGTGGCCCGGCTGGAAAAGAGCGGCACCGGCACGGCCGCTAACCTGATGGCCCTGCTAGAATTTTACCAGTGCCAGGGTTTCAACTTGGCTTGGATACTGGCCTCCGATGAGGAACGGGTCCCCCTCTACGCCTTCCAGGACGCCTTTCAATGCGCAGACGTAACAGAATCCTGCGACCATTTAAGTCGTCTACGCCAACGCGTGCAAGAGTTTGGAGCGAATAATGAGCCGGACCAAGAGGCAGTGGACAACCTACTACGGTTTGTTCAAGAGCGAACCCATCAGGCGCTGGTGCATTTGCTCCCGCGAATCCGTTACCTTGACAGCGAGAGTGACTTACAGGTATATCAACGCCACTTGCCGCCAGTAGCTGCTGCTTCTGCTGGGTGGCGTTCGCGGTCCATTCACTTGCTCCCTCTACACTATTACGACGCGGGGGAATCGGTACCCCGTTGCGGCGTACCGTATTACTACCTGACCTACGAAACAATGCCCTTGCGCTTCCCTGGCAGCGGAGCTTGTCCATTCTGCGAACAGCAGTTAGCCGGAAAACAGGCATTACCCGGCGTGCGCTGAGTTCTCCGCCCTTACGCGGGTTATTTGTTCACCGACGTAGCCTGAACCGACAACAGCCGCTGCACGGTGGTAGGATGAAAGGCCCGGCCCCGCCGGGTGCGGTAGCCAGCCTGGTTCAACTCGTCGGCGACCTGCTGCAACGTGTGGCCCTTGGCCCGGAGCAGTTCCGCCAATCGAGCAGCCTGGCGGTTCTGCTGGTTCTCGCGGGCGTTGGCCTGCATCGCAGCCTGGCCCTGGGCGATGACGGCCGGCGTAAAATTGGCCGGGCTGCCCAACCGCGCCCCCCGCGCCTTTTTGGCCGCCAGCGCATCCTTCGTGCGTTTAGAAATGGTTTCCCGCTCGTGCTGGGCAATGACGGCAAACAGGCCCACGGTGAGCGTATTAGCGTCGGGCATGTCGCAGCAGACAAAGTCCACGCCTGAATCGCGCAGCGCGAAAATGAAGCCCGCGTTGCGGCTCAATCGGTCGAGCTTGGCGATAAGCAGCGTCGCGCCCATGCGCCGGGCCTCGGCGATAGCGGCCAGCAGCTGCGGGCGCTGGTTCTTCTTGCCGCTCTCGATTTCCACGTACTCGGCCCCGAGCTGGGCCGCGTCCGACACGAAGGCCTGCACGGCCGCTCGCTGGGCGTCGAGGCCCAACCCGGAATTGCCCTGCTTCTGGGTGGATACTCTATAATAAGGAGTGTAGCGGCGCGCCGGTGACATCAAATCAGAACCAAAGGGAAGAAAACGCCCGCAAGGTACTAGATTTTACATATTGCAAACGAACGTTTACAATATGTAAAATGGATATGAGTCATCACGCTAGCGGCCTCTATCAGCTCTTCCACTAAAGAGCTGATAGAGGCCGCTAGCGTGA
>JALYUI010000176.1 GCA_030853845.1 Bacteroidota bacterium
GCCACGCTCTGCGCCTGCGCTTTGCCGGGGCCGCTGCTACAGCCAGCATCAGCGCCGAAACACCTACCGCCGAACACCGCAGCTACTTCCTGGGCCGCGACCCGCGCCACTGGGCCAGCGACGTGCGCGGCTACCGCACCCTGCGCTACGCCGGCCTGTGGCCCGGGGTGGATGCCCGCGTGTACGAAAGCGCCACCCAGCGCCTCGAATACGACTTCGAGCTGGCCCCCGGCTCCAATGCCGCCGCCATTGCCCTGCGCCACGAAGGCGCTGATTCCCTGACCCTCGACACCGAGGGCAACCTGCTGGTGCGTACCAGCGTGGGCACGGTGCGGGAGCGCGCCCCCCGCGCCTGGCAGGCCAATGCGGCCGGCCAGCGCCAGTCGATTCCCTGCCGCTACATGCTGAAAGACAGCCTCCTCAGCTTTGCGCTGGGCATCTACGACCACGCCCGCCCGCTCACCATCGACCCCGAAGTGCTGTTTGCCAGCTACACCGGCTCGACGGCCGACAACTGGGGCTTCACGGCGACTTACGATGCGGCCGGCAACCTCTATTCGGGCGGTATTGCCTTCGCCCCGGGCTACCCGGCTACCACCGGCGCGTTCCAGACGACGTTTGGCGGACTCATCGACATTGCCGTTATCAAATACGACATTCATACCACCGGGCCGGCGGCGCGGGTGTGGGCCACCTACCTGGGCGGCTCGGGGGCCGATTTTCCGGCCAGCCTGGTGGTGAACAGCCGGGGCGAGCTGCTGCTGTTGGGCACTTCGGGCTCAATCAACTATCCCACTACGGCGGGGGCGGTGCAGGGCGACTTTGCCGGGGGCACGGCCGCCGAGCCGCTGGGCTACGGCGGCATCTACGGCGCGCCGCTGGGCTCCGACCTGGTCATCACCCGCCTCAACGCCACGGGCACGGCCCTGGTGGGCTCGACTTACCTGGGCGGCTCGGGCAACGAGGGCATGTTGCCGCTGCTGCCGGGGCTGTCGGCTGGCAGCGCCGCCGGGCAGCTGGCCCACAACTACGGCGACCCGTTTCGGGGGGACATTCTGGTGGATGCGGCCGACAACGTGTACATCGCCTCGCATACCACGTCCACCAATTTTCCGGTGGCGGGAGGCTTCCGCAGCACTTACGCCGGGGGCTCGTCGGATGCCGTGGTGGCCAAGCTCGCGCCCGACCTCACGGCCCTGCAATGGGCCAGCTACCTCGGTGGGAGCGGGGCCGATGCAGCGTATTCGATTCAGCTCGAAGCCGCTACCGGCGATGTGTACGTGGCCGGGGGCACGCTCAGTCCCAATTTTCCCATTACCAGCAATGCCTACCAGACGACCCAGCCGGGCGGGGTCGATGGGTTCGTGGCGCGTATCGCGGCCGACGGGCGCAGCCTGCGCCGGGCCAGCTACGTGGGCACCAGCGCCTACGACCAGGCGTATTTCCTACAGGCGGGCACCGATGGCGGCGTGTACCTGCTGGGCCAGTCGCAGGGCGCCATGCCGGTGACGCCCGGCCTCTACACTACGGCCGGCGGCACCCAGTTCATTCTCAAGCTCGATGCCGACCTGGGGCAGCGGCAGCTCTCGACGGTATTCGGCAGCACCGACCCGGCCAACGCCGGCCTCATCAACCTCGACCCCACCGCGTTTCTGGTCGACCGCTGCGACCGGGTGTTCGTGTGCGGCTGGGGCGGGCAGGTGAATGGCCGCGACACGCCCACCAGCTCGCCTTCGTTCAACTACCTCGACGGCAACGGCACCACCACCGGCCTGCCCGTGACGAGCAACGCCGTGCAGGCCACCACCGACGGCTCCGATTTTTACCTGGCCCAGTTCGCGGCCGGCCTCACCGGCCTCACCTACGCCACTTTTTACGGCGACACCACCCTCAACACCGAAGGCGAGCACGTGGACGGCGGTACCTCGCGCTTCGACCCGCGCGGGGTGGTGTACCAGGCGGTGTGCTCGTGCTTTTCGAGCGCGGGCTTCCCCATTCCGCCGGGGGCCAACACCTTCTCCACCGTGAATGGCAGCACTGTCCCGGGCTTCGGCACGGGCTGCAACAACGCGGCTTTCGTGCTCGATTTCCGCCCCTCGGTGGCCAACGCCGGCACCGACCAGACGGTGTGCGCCAACGCCGGCCCCGTGGCCCTGAGCGGCAGCCCCGGCGGCGGCTTCTGGACCGGGCCGGGCGTGGCGGGAAGCGTAGCGGCGGGCTTCGTCTTCACGCCCTCGGCGGCGCTGCTGGGGGTGCAAACTCTCACCTACACGGTGCCCAGCACGGGGTTGTGCACCACTACCGGCACCCGGCGCCTTACGGTGGTAGCCCCGCCGACGCTGGTGTTCACGCCGCTGCTCCAGGCCGTGTACTGCCTGCCCGCGCCTGGCAGCCCCGCCCTGCCCCCGGTGCGCCTGAGCGCCACCCCGGTCGGTGGCACCTTCAGCGGCCCGGGCGTGACGGGCGCTGTCGCGAGCGGCTTTTTCTTCAACCCCAACCAGGCGGCGGGTACCTATTCGCTTACCTATACCCTCACGGCGGGCGTGTGCACCGTGCAGACCAGCCAGGCGGTGGTAGTAGGAGCGCAGCTACTGCCGGTGCTGGCTGCCGATACCACCCTGTGCCCAGGCAGTGCGGGGTTTGCCCTGCGCGGCAGCCCGGCCAGTGGCACCTTCACTGGCCCGGGCGTGACGGGCAGCGTGGCAACGGGCTTCCGGTTTGCGCTGCCGGCCGGGCAGGCGGGGCCATTCACCCTCACATACGCTTTCACGACGGGCGGCTGCACGGGCACGGCTACCCGCCGCGTGGCGCTGGCCGCCGTGCCGGCCCTGGCCCCGGCCTGGGTGCCGGTGGCCTGCCCCGAAACCCGCCTGGCCCCGCTGGCGGTGCAGTTTTCGGCGGGCAGCGCGGCGGCCGGGCTGGAGCTGAGCTGGGATTTTGGCGATGGTTCGCAGTCGGCCGAGCTCAGTCCGACGCATACCTACGCCGTGCCCGGCACCTACCAGCCCCGGCTGCTGGCGCGCTACAACCAAGGCCGCTGCGAAACCAGCGCCACCCTGCCGCCGGTGGAGGTGGTGGAGCGCAAAATTGCCAACATCATCACCCCCAACGGCGACGCCAAAAACCAGACCTTCAAACTCGGACCCGACTGTCCGGTGCACCTGCAGGTGTATTCGCGCTGGGGCCAGTTGGTGCTCGACGCCCCCGCCTACCACGACGACTGGAGCGCCCCCGGCCAGCCCGACGGCGTGTACTACTACCTCATCACCTACCCCGACGGCCACCGCCTCAAGGGCTGGCTGGAAGTGCGGCGGTAGGGGAGGGACATAATTTTTGGCCGGCTCTAACGTTCTGGTCGGCATAGTAATGCCGGCCACCGGTCCTGCTTTCGACGTTCTATTCACTGGTCTTCATTTCCGAATGCGTTGCTGCCACCTTTATCTTTTTCGACAGTTGCGGCCAATCCGGGGCTTTCGTGCCAGCCTCCTGTTGCTTGGGTCTTTGCTGCTAATGACGCGCGCCGGGCAGGCACAGCGGGAATATTTCAATTGGTACTTCGGTCAGCAGGCAGGCCTCACGTTTCTCACGGGTCCGCAAGCGCTTACCAACGGGGTCCTGTCCATCCCCGGCGACATATCGTGCCTGTCGGATGCCGCTGGCAACTACCAGTTCACCTCCGACGGCCAGCACGTGTGGAACCGGCTGGGCCAGCTCATGCCCGGGGGCAACAATATCAGCGGCTACCCGCAGGCCGTGATGGCGGTGCCGCAGCCGGGCCGCCCCGGGCGCTATTACATTTTCTCCAACCAGAACCAGGTTGGCCACCCTGGCTACCGCGCGGGCTTTGGTTACGCGATAGTGGATATGAACCAGGCAGGCGGCCTGGGAGCCGTGCTCAGCGACAGCATAGTAGACTTGCCACTGCTGTCGCGCAGCAACGGAGCGTTCCTGATAACCAACTTCGTGGGCGTACGCCACGCCAACGGCCGCGACCTGTGGATGGTGGCCCAGAACCTGGCGCGGCAGTACGTGAGCTTCCGGCTCACGGCGCAGGGCCTGCAACAGCCGCCGGTTATCAGCCCAGCCCCCCGGGACGCGGTCGTCATCGACCTGCCCAGCTTTGGCCTGCTAAAAGCCTCCGCTGATGGCAAGACCCTCGCCATGAGTAGCCATCAGTTTCCGCAGGTTCCATACAACGCTACCTCCGCCACGTCGGTATTTTACCATGAGATTGCTGCTTTCCAGTCCCAGACCGGCACCGTAACCAACTCTTACGTCATTCCGGACACGTACCGGCAGGGGCATTATAAAGTAGTTAACAACCAGTTCACATGGTATCCAGGGGTGGGCGGGCTGGAGCTTTCGCCCGACGGCTCCAAGCTGTACGTCGACACCTTGTTCAGCCGGGAAGTATGGCAGTACAACCTGCTGGCCGGGTCGCCGGCTGCGGTGGTGGCTTCCCGCACGGTGGTGGCCCGGTTGGCGCAGCCGGCCACGATTGCCTGGGGTTCGAACATGCAAATGGGTCCCGACGGCCGGATTTATCTGGCGGGCAAAGGCCGGTTTCTGGGGCGGTTCGAGCTGCCCAATGCCGCTGGCACCGCCAGTGGCTACCAGGATGCCGCCATCGACTTGGGCGCCGGAAGGACCGACGATGGTAGGTTGCCCCACGCTACCAACGACCTGAACCTGACCCCGGTGGTAATTGCCGGAGCTGGCACGGTGGGGGCGGCAACCGGCTGCGAGGGCTCGCTGGTGCAGTTTGCGTCGTCGCTGAGTCCGTTTGTTACCGCATCGGCCTACCATTGGAATTTTGGGGACCCTGGCTCTGGCCCGGCTAACATAGCGGCCGGCCAGGCACCGGCGCACCGCTACAGCCAGCCCGGCCCCTACACGGTAACGCTACAGGTGACCGCCACTTCGGGCCAGATATTCAGTACGAGCCAGCAAGTAACAGTTTTGCCCATGCCGCAGGTATCGTTTGGGCTACCCGATTCGACAACGCTCTGTTACGGGGCGAAGCTCCTGCTCAACCCGGGTCCCCAGCCGGCCGGCACCACCTTCCGCTGGCAGGATGGCAGTACCGGTCCCGAGCTACTCGTCAGCCAATCCGGTCACTATCAGGTAGAGGCGACTAATGCCCAAGGCTGCCGGGCCACTGCCCGCGTTAGCCTGAAGATAATTGACTGTGAATTTGTGTTGCCCAACATCATCACGCCCAACCGCGACGGCCAGAACGATGCTTTTGTGCTGCCCGGCCAGGACCCCAGCCACTGGAACATCCAGATTTATTCCCGCTGGGGCCAGCGCGTGTATCAGCGCACCGGTTACGACAACGGTTGGCAGGCCACCGGCCAGCCGGCCGGCATCTACTTTTTCCTGCTCACCAACCCCACCAGCGGCCAGCAGCTTAAAGGCTGGTTGGAGGTAGTGAAGTAACCCTGTGCCGCTCAGGCTTCCAACTATTGCTGGCCAGCCAGCCGGGCCAGTCCCCAGCGCAGGTCGGCGGGGCCGGGCAGCAGGTCGGCCCAAGTGGCCCCAATGGCCCGGCGGTAGTGGTAGAACAGGTAGGCCACGCTGCCGCAGTAGGCCAGCGTCATGCTCAGGGCGGCGCCCACGATGCCCAGGCGCGGCACCAGCAGCAGGCAGGCAGGCGCGGTAATGGCCAGGCCTAGCAGCGTGGCGCGGTTGTTCACGCCGTAGCGCGCCACCCCGGCGAAGTAGGTACTGGCCTGCATGCCGGCCCCGTTCACCAGAATACCGGGGGCCAGGGCCAGAATCACGCCGTGCGCCGCCCCGAACTCCGGCCCGAAAAACCCCGCCAGCCACCCGGCCGGCACGGCGGCCAGCGTGCCCACAGCTGCCGCCGTGGCCAGCAGCGTGAGGCGGCTGCCGCGCAGGGCGGCGTGGGTTTGGCCACGCTTGTCGGCGGCATTCACCAGGGCCACGTACTGAATGAGGGCGGTGCTGCGCGGAATCAGCCAGATAGCCTCGGCCAGGGCCACGCCCACCGAGAGTACGCCCAGCGCCGCCGGCCCCGCCAACCCGGCCACCGCGTAGTAGCTGAAGCGGTAGTTGGCGAAGGCTAATAAGTTGCTCAGGTGCGCGCCCCGGCTGTGGCGGGCCAGCTCGCGCGC
>JALYUI010000084.1 GCA_030853845.1 Bacteroidota bacterium
AAAACCTACGCCCAGCGCTGGGCCTACAAGCACCCCACGCCCGCCGACCTGTTCCGGACCATGGAAGACGCCTCGGCCGTGGACCTCGACTGGTTCTGGCGCGGCTGGTTCTACACCACCGAGCACACCGATATTGCCCTGGAATCGGTGAAATCTTACAACGCCAGCACCCGCAACCCGCAGGTCGAAAATGCCCGCCTACAGCAGCAGAAGGCCGCCGCGCCGCAGTCCATTACCGCCCAGCGCAACACCACCGACATCCCCAAAACGCTGGTGGAGGAGAAGCCCGAGCTGAAGGACTTCTACAACAACTACGACCCGCTGGCCGTGACTTCGGCCGACCAGCAGCGCTACACCGCCATGCTGGGCACCCTCACCCCCGAGCAGCAGCAGCGCCTGAACGACTCGGAAAGCAACTTCTACGAGCTGAGCCTGCGCAACGTGGGCGGCCTCGTAATGCCCGTTATCGTGCAGATGACTTACGCCGACAACACCCAGGAAATCCAGACCATTCCGGCCGAAATCTGGCGCAAAAACAACGCCCAGGTCACCAAGGTCATCGTCACGAAAAAGCCCGTCATCAGCTTTGTTATCGACCCTTTCCAGCAAACGGCCGACACCGATTTGAGCAACAACGCCTTCCCGCGCCAGCCGGCCGCCTCGCGCTTCGAGCTGTTTGAGCAGCAGCGACAGCCCCAGACCAACCCCATGCAGCAGCAAGCCAAAGCCCAGGCCAGCCCCATGCAGAAGCTGGAGCAGAAGCCGGTGAGTGGCGGGCAGTAGGGAGCATCTCACTCCCTGACCCCCTCTCCCGCGGAGAGGGGGTACCGGTTCGGAACTAACGTAATAAATACGAAAACAGCCCAACGCTATGCGCTGGGCTGTTTTCTTGTAAAAATTCCGCTGGGAGCAAGACCGGTGTCCCCTCTCTGCGGGAGAGGGGGTCATGCCCCATAGGGGTCCCGTGAGGTTACGCCTTGGGCTTCGGCTCTTCGCCGCCCACCATGCGCGAAATCAGGCCGTGGTCTTCCGAAATTTCGGCCCACACCACGCCCCCGACGTGGATGACGATGAAGCCAATAATCAGGTACATGGTGAAGTTGTGGGTTTCCTCCGCCAGGTGGTGCACGCCTTTCAGCCAGGAAACGTCTTCGAAAATCATTATCAGGCCGGTTATCACCATGATGGTGATGAAGGCGTAGAACAGCGCATAGGTGGTTTTGGCGAACAGAATTTTGCCGGCCTTGCCTTTGTCGGCGGGCGGCGCGAGGCGGTAGCGGCGCAGAATCTCCATCAGCCGCGACGAGAAGCGCAGCTCCGAAGGCCCCGTGAGCTGTAGGAAAAGGCGCAGCACCCAGAAGGCCACCAGCCCCCAGCCGGCATAGATGTGCCAGGTCCAGATGCGGTCGCCGATGATGTGGGCGAAATCGTTGGCCTGCTTGGCCGTAAGGCTGACGTGCTGCTGGTCGAGGTCGTGCAGAAACTCGGGCACGGCCGAGCGCGGACTCACAATCACCTTCAGAAACAGAATGGTGGCGAGCTGGAAGCTGATGAGGGCCGCGTTGCCCCAGTGCCAGAAGCGTAGCGGTGCGCGGTAGTCTTTGATGGGAGCTTCGGTTACGGGAGCAATAGTTTCGGTCATCAGGTTTGGCGTTGAGGGTTAGTGGGAGAGGGCCGCCGCTTCTACGGCCGGGGCGGGCTGTGATTGGGTGCGGCCGGGGTATTCGCGCAGGGCGTGTTCGAGGCAGTCAAGGGCCGCCGCCAGGTCGGTACGGTTGATAACGTAGGCGATGCGCACTTCCTGCCGGCCCAGGCCGGGCGTCTGGTAGAAGCCGTTGGCGGGGGAGAGAATGAGCGTCTGGTTGTGGTAGGAAAAGCTTTCCAGTAGCCACTGGCCGAACTTTTCGGTGTCGTCGACGGGCAGGTGGGCCAGCACGTAGAACGCCCCGCCCGGGCGGGGGCACACCACGCCGGGCATGGCCTGCAGGCGGCCCACGGTGAGGTCGCGCCGGGCCTGATATTCGGCCTTGCTGCCGTCGAAATACGACTCGGGCAGTTCGGCGGCGGCCTCGGCCAGCAGCATGCCCAGGCCGGGCGGGCTCACCCGCATCTGGGCGAAGCGGAAGGCCGCCACGTACACTTCCTTATTCAGCGTGACCAGCGCGCCCACCCGCGCCCCGCAGGCACTGTAGCGCTTCGAAATGGTGTCGACCACCACCACGTTGGGCTCGGCCCCGGCCAGCTCCAGTGCGCTCACGTAGGGCGCATCGTAGCAGAACTCGCGGTAGGCTTCGTCCGAAATCAGGTACAGCTGGTGGGCTTTGCACAGGGCCAGCATGCTTTCGAGCTCGGCGCGGCTGTACACGTAGCCGGTGGGGTTGCTGGGGTTGCAGATGAGCATGGCTCGGGTGCGCGGCGTAATGGCCCGCTCGAAATCGGCCAGCGGCGGCAGCGCAAAGCCGTCCTCGATGCGCGCCGTTACGGGCACGATATTTACTCCCGTAGCGATGGCAAAGGCGGTGTAGGTACCGTAAAACGGCTCCTGGATGATGACTTCGTCGCCGGGGTTGAGGCAGGTGAGCATGGCGAACAGAATGGCCTCGCTGCCGCCGGTGGTCACGATAATATCCTCCATTACCACGGGCAGGCCGGCGCGCTGGTAGTAGGCCGCCAGCTTGCGGCGGTAGCTTTCGGTACCCGCGCCGTGGCTGTAGCCCAGCACCCGGATGTCGGCCTGGCGCACGGCATCGAGCGCGGCCGGGGGCGTTTCAATATCGGGCTGCCCAATGTTGAGCGGATAAACGATTTTACCCTGCTGGCGGGCCATTTCGGCGTACGGTGCCAGCTTGCGAAACGGGGAAACGGGCATGGCCTGCCCCCGCTGTGAAATTTCTAACATACAACAATTTAAAATCCTCCGGCCGGCGCGACAGCCGCCGCCGGCTCCCTCCGGTGGCTAAAGTTAGCGGCCGGCGGCCGGTTACAGGTACTTTTTATACAGATTATACAGAATCCGCTGGTCGGCCTCGGTCAGCGGCCCGCTCACATCGTGCTGAATAAAGTGGAGCTTAAACGCCCGGATAGCCGCCGGTAAATCGCGTGTATCGTAGCCGATGATGCGTAGCGCCTCGCGCGGGCTGAAGGCCGTCACCGGCCCGTTCAGCCGCAGCAGCTGGGCATCGACGCGGGCCGTATCGAGCGGGGCGGGAAAGGCCACTTCGGCCACTTCGGGCGGGCGCGGGGCCAGCAGGCGCAAAGCCAGGGCCACGGCGCTGTCGGGGGCCAGGGGGCTGGGCAGCGGGCCGGCATCATACCAGAGCCCAAAGCCATTATCGGCCAGACGCTTCCAGGGAAAGCGGGCGCTGGGGTCGGTTTTGCGGCCGGGCGCAATGTCGGCGTGGCCGATGAAGTTGGCGGCCGGGAGGTTGTAAGCCTTTTTCAGGGCCGCCAGCGTGTACAGCAGGCTGGTTATCTGGGCTTCGGCAAAGGGCTCGGTGCCGTTATTATCGAGCTCGATACCGATGGAGCAGGAGTTCAGGTCGGTGGTGTTGCCCCAGCGGGCCACGCCGCCGTGCCAGGCCCGCAGGTAGTCGTTCAGCAGGTGGTACACCCGGCCATCGCGCCCAATCACGTAGTGCGCGCTCACCTCGCTGCGCGGCAGCGTGAAGGTTTTCAGCGTCTGGGCCGTCGAGTCCTGCGCCGTGTGGTGAATAACGACGAAGTTGGGCTTGCGCAGGTTGAAGTTGGTGGTGCCCACCCAATATTTGCCCAGCAGGCTGTCGCCGCCCGGCGTGGGCGGCGGCGTGGCGCGCAATGCGGCCGCGTAGGCTTTCACCTGCGCCTTGTAGAGTTTATTGGTGGCAGCGTAGGGGTTTTTGGAAGCCGTGCAGGCGGCGAGTAGTCCAACTACCAGCAGACCCGGGCCGCCAAATGGAAAGCGAATTTTCATCAGCGGTGAAATTACGTCGGTCGAAGCTGAAATATCAATGAAAAAGCCCCCGCAACTTCCGCTGCGAGGGCTTCTTCAGGTTCTTCAGCGCCACGGCTGAAGCAGATATTAGGGTTTACTTGGCGTAGGCCACGGCGCGCATCTCCCGGATTACGGTGATTTTAATCTGGCCGGGGTACTGCATCTCCTTCTCGATTTTCTGCGAAATCTCGAAGCTGAGCTCGGCGGCACGCTCATCGGTCACGTTCTCGGCGTCCACCATCACGCGCAGCTCGCGGCCGGCCTGAATGGCGAAGCACTGGTTCACACCCTTGAAGCCATTGGCGGTTTCTTCGAGCTGCTTCAGGCGCTTGATGTAGCTTTCCATCATCTCGCGGCGGGCGCCGGGGCGCGAGCCCGAAATGGCGTCGCAGGCCTGCACCAGGGGCGAAATCATGGCCGTCATCTCAATCTCGTCGTGGTGGGCCCCGATGGCGTTGACCACGTCAGGGTGCTCCTTCCACTTCTTGGCCATCTCCATGCCCAGGATGGCGTGGGGCAGCTCGGGCTCCTCGGTGCTCACCTTGCCGATGTCGTGCAGCAGGCCGGCGCGCTTGGCTTTCTTCACGTCGAGGCCCATCTCGGCGGCCATCGTGGCGCAGAGGTTGGCGACTTCGCGGCTGTGTTGCAGCAGGTTCTGGCCGTACGATGAGCGGAAGCGCATCCGGCCCACCATCTTAATCAGCTCGGGGTGCAGGCCGTGAATGCCGAGGTCGATGATGGTTTTCTCGCCGATTTCGACGATTTCCTCCTCGATGTTCTTGCGGGTTTTGGCCACAATCTCCTCCACGCGGGCCGGGTGAATCCGGCCGTCCTTCACCAGCAGGTGCAGCGAGAGGCGGGCAATTTCGCGGCGCACCGGGTCGAAGCCTGAGATGATGATAGCCTCCGGGGTGTCGTCCACGATGATTTCAACGCCCGTGGCCGCTTCCAGCGCCCGGATGTTGCGGCCCTCGCGGCCGATAATTTTGCCCTTCACGTCGTCGCTTTCAATGTTGAAAATCGACACGCAGTTTTCGATGGCGTGCTCCGAAGCGGTGCGCTGAATCGTCTCCAGCACAATCTTCTTGGCATCCTTGGTGGCCGTGAGCTTGGCCTGGGCCACGGTGTCCTTCACATAGGAGCTGGCCTGAATCTGGGCTTCGTTCTTGAGGCTTTCCACCAGCTGCTCGCGGGCTTCGGCGGCGGTCAGGTTGGCGATGGTTTCGAGTTGGCGCTGCACGCTGTGCAACTGCTCGTCGGCCTCTT
>JALYUI010000241.1 GCA_030853845.1 Bacteroidota bacterium
TTCGTGCGGGCCATGGTGTACCAGCCCCACATCATCGTGCTCGACGAAGCCACGTCCTCCGTCGATTCCGAAACCGAGGAGCTGATTCAGGAGGCCATCGAGAAGCTGATGCAGGGCCGCACCTCGCTCGTCATCGCCCACCGCCTGAGCACGATTCAGAAAGCCGATAAAATCATCGTCCTCGACAAGGGTGAAATCAAGGAAACCGGCACCCACGAAGAGCTGCTGCGCATCGAGGGCGGCTATTATGCGCAATTGTACCGCATGCAATACGTGGTGGTCAATGAGTGAATGGGTGAATGGGTGAATGAGCGAGTCTTATTCCCTCCATTTCGGGCATTCACTCATTCACCCATTCACTCATTCACCCATTGAATACCATGCGCTACCTCTTCCTCGCCATTATTCTCCTCACCCTCGTCGTGGCCGGTACCTACGTGTACCTGGGCGGCACCCGCGACCCCAAAGTGACTGTCGAAACCACGGCCGCGCCGCTGTATCTGGCCGGGCAGCCTTTCCACGGCTCGGTGCGCGGCGATGCGTTCGGGCAGCTGTTCCGGCGGGCCAAAGAGGCGCAGGCCAGCCTGCACGGCGACCTCGCCAACCTCTACCTCAACGACCCCGAAGCGGCCCACGACACTATTCGGGCCTTCATCGGCCTGGCCCTGGCCGATACCAGCCGCCCGCTGCCGGCCGGCTTTCGCTACCGCGTGGTGCCGGCCGGGCAGCGCGTGGTAGCCGCCCGCCTGGCCGGCGTAAGCTACCTGCTCTCGCCCAACAAGCTCTACCCGGCCGCCTTCGAAGTCATCAAAAAGCAGCAGCTCCGGCCGATTGGCGACTTTTACCTCGAACGCTTTGGCGCGGGCGATGAGTCGGAAGTGTGGGTGGGCGTGAAGTAGGGAGCGGCTAAAACCAGCACGTCATGCTGAACGCAGTGAAGCATCTCTACCGCAGCAGTAATCAGTTTTACTATGGCGGTAGAGATGCTTCACTACGCTCGGCACGACGTTCTATTGAAGTAATAAACTCTGCGGCTCAGGGCCGGCGCGTGATATCCGGCACGCTGATGCCCACGCTCAGCACGTAAGCCGAAAACTGGTCGGGTGCGCCAAAAGGAGCGCTGGCATACCACTGGCGGTAGCCGCCGCGCACGGTCAGCCAGGGGCCCGTGGGGCCTTTCAGCTTGTAGGTGGCAGCCAGGCCCAATTCGGTGGCGGGCGCTACGGCCGTGGCCAGGCGCTTGGCCGAGGTGCAGCCGCAGTGCTGGCCGGGGGTCTGCACCTGCTGGGCTTTGTCGTAGAGGTTGGCCCCGGCCAGGCCCGCGCCCGCTTCGGCCGTGAGCCGCCAGCGCGGGCCGTCGGCGAGCAGCAGCTGGTTGTTGACGGTGGCGCTGAAAAGCATCACGCGGGGCTGGGCCGCCCCGGTGTATTGCTCGGGCGAAGCATTATTGGTGGGCATGGCCCCGGTGAAGCTGCCGCGCAGGCCCGATGCCCAGCGGGGCAGCAGCCAGTAGTGGGCCTCCAGGTCCAGGCCGGCGTAAGGCGTGGCAGTGCGGTCCGACAGCCCCAGCAGGCCGAAGGAGCCGCCCAGGCGGCTTGGCACAAACGGTTTACGCACGGCGCAGGAGTCGTGCGAGTGGCAGTGGTGGGCGGCGGCATAATAGGGGAAGAAGCTGCTGCCGCATTGGGCCTGCGCGCGGGTGGAGCCGACGGTGCCGGCAATACCCAGCAGCACCAGTAAGGTAAGGATTGGTTTCATGGCGGTTGAAAGAGAAGTGAAGCCATGAAAATACGAATATAATCTGTTGATAATATGAAGGAACTGGAGGTATTTCAAGGGTTGCCCGACCTGGGTTGGCGGGGGCGAATGCCACTTGCCGCGCACAAAAAAGCCCCCGGCCGGGTGGTCGGGGGCAATTGGTTTGAGTGGGCAAAGTCTAGCGACCGAAGTACCAGGTGCCACCAAACTGTAGCTGGCTGAGGCCGAAGTTAGCGCCGAAGGAGTTCGAGGAGTCCTCGTAGCCGTTGGGCGTGTTGCCCTGATTAGTAGGGTAGTCGTAATTAAGGTGGTCGAACGAAAGCGAGCCAATCGAGGCAGTCAGTCCCAGCTTGGGAATGGGGAAAAAGACGATGCCCGGCGTAAGCCCGGCATAATAGCCCGAACCCTTGGACTCACTGATAAGCGCATTGCTGCTGTTGCTGGTGTAGTTATAGTCGCGCACGGTCTGGTAGCCGCCGCCCAACGTGCCCACGAAGCCAAACTGCTCGCTGAGCATTTTATAGTATTGCGCATACGCCCCAATGCGGAACGTAGTAGTGGGGTCGAGCTGGGCGCGCACGGTCGACGGAGCCGGGGTGTAGGTGGAGTAATCTTTGCTGTAGGCTTGGTAGCTCAGCGTCAGGCCAATGGCCAGGTTGTCGGCCACGAAGTAGCCCACCGACGGAGCCAGGCTGAACTGGCTGGTACTGGTTTCGGTGGTGTAGGTGGTGCCACTACCGCCAGTGCTGCTGTATTTGCTGCTGTTGCGGGAGTAGCCAATGTTGCCACCCAGCGAAACGGTACCGGCCGGAATGCTTTGGGCCTGGGCCAGCTGGGCACTAGCGGCCAGCAGGGCAAGAAGAAGGGGTTTTTTCATGAAAAAGAAAAAAGACGGAAGGAAATGAAGGCCCAAAGATAAGGGGCGACCCAGCAACGGCGAACCCGGCGCGGTAGTATGCCGGAGGTATAAAAAAAGACCCACCCCGTTACCAGGGAGGGTCTTTCTGAATTCTCGGGTCGGGGTGGCAGGATTCGAACCTACGGCCTCGTCGTCCCGAACGACGCGCGCTACCGGGCTGCGCTACACCCCGAAAACCGGCCGATGGGGCGGCCGTTTTCCTGTTCCAATAGTAGCGGCCGAAAAAAGCCCCCGAACCCGGAAGTTCGGAGGCTTTTGAGAGAGCGGCTGCTCTTCCGTCGGAGTGGCAGGATTCGAACCTACGACCTCCAGCACCCCATGCTGGCGCGATACCAGGCTACGCTACACCCCGTTGGTATTGGAGCGACAAAGGTAAGGATTTATTTGCCGCTGGTGCAAGCCAGGGCCGAATAAAGTTTTGCCTTTCCTACCCGCCAGCGCCCTTTCGGAGCCGGGAAATACCCCGCTCGAATAAGCGGCATCAGAATTGCGTAGCTTTGCGCTGCTAAGTTTGCCTACACGAATCCCGTTATTTTACTCTATGAAAAAGCTAGTACTGTTGCTGTTGGCCAGTGCCTTCGCCGCTGCCGCTGCCCAGGCGCAAACCCCGGCCACTACCACTCCGGCAACCCCCGTTGCTCCCGCTAAAGAAGAAGCTATTCTGCCCGGCGGCGCGGCGGCCCCGCCGCCCGTTGCGGCCACGCCGGCTTCCGCTCCGGCCGGTACTATTGCCCCCGCCCCCGAAACGCCGGCGGCCAACCCCAACGCCATCAAGGTGAAAGCCGATGCCGTGGCCGGCAAGCTCACCGTGAAAACCAATAACCCCGGCCCGACCCGCGTGGAAGTAACCGACGTGGGGGGGCGCCCGGTACTCACCTACACCATGATGAACGGCCAGACCCCCGCCGTGCTCAATGTGGGCCAGCTGGCACCCGGCTCCTACCTCGTGCGCTGCACGGCCTACGAAAAAACCGGCATGTGCCGCTTCATGATTCAGTAGTTGCTCGTTGCTCGTTTCGGAACAGTTTTAACCAGAAAATAGCAGCCAGAAACCAGTAACTAGAAAAGCCCCAGTGGTTAGCTCTGCCTTAATCGCAGAGCTAACCACTGGGGCTTTTTCGTGCGCCGGCGGCTACGGCGCGGACGTGATGCGCAAGGGGAGCCGGGCGCGTGGCAGGCCCGGGCTGCTCACTTCGAGCTGCGTTGCGCCAGGCGTGGTGCCGGCCTGCACCACCACCACTAGCTGGCCCTGGAAGGCGTGCATCTGCGGCTCCTGAAACGGCTCCAGGCAGGTGGCGTCGCCGTTGGCTACGGCGCGGAAGCGGCCCGCGCCCGTTACCTTAAAGTGAAGCTGATTGCTGGCCGCCGGGCAGAGGTTGCCCTGGGCGTCTTCCACGCGGACCGTGACGTAGGCCAGGTCCTGGCCGTCGGCGGCGAGGGTGGGGTGGTCGGCGATGAGCTTGATGTGGTGGGGTGGGCCGGCGGTGTGCACTTCTTCAGTGGCGACGGGCTGGCCCTGGGCGTCGTAAGCCACTACTTTGAGGGTGCCGGGTGCGTACTGCACGTCGTTCCACATCAGGCGGTAGCGGGTCTGGGGCTGGTCGGAGGGGTGTTTGGTCTGGCGGCCCTGGCTCTGGCCGTTCACGAAAAGCTCGGCTGATGGGTAGCTGGTGTAGCAGAATACGGGCGTGGGCTGGCCTTCGCGCCCGGGCCAGGTCCAGTGGGGCAGCAGGTGCAGGGTGGGCCGGGTGGTGTTCCAGCGGGCGCGGTAGAGGTAGTACCGGTCTTTGGGCAGGCCGGCCAGGTCGAAGATGCCGAAGTAAGAGCTGTGCGAGGGCCAGGCCGCGTCGTAGGGCGTGGGCTCGCCGAGGTAGTCGAAACCGGTCCACACGAACTCGCCCAAGGTGTAGGGCAGGTCGTCCTGGGCGGCGAATTCCTCGTCGGGGGTCTGCGACCAGCTGCAATACTCAAGGTCGTAGGAGGAGCACTGGTTGTCGGGGTATTTCTGCTCTTTGGCCTTCACCACCGGAAACTTGTACACGCCCCGCGAGCTCACCGTGGAAGCCGTTTCGGAGCCCAGCAGGAAGCCCTGGGGCAGTTTGGCGTAGGCTTCGGGGTAGCGGTGGGGCTTGTAGTTGAAGCCGGGCACGTCGAGCACGGCGGCGAAGTTGTTGGTCAGGGCCGCGTCGAGCTGGTCCATGCCCATGGTCACGGGGCGGGTGGGGTCTTCGCGGTGCACGATGTCCTGGAGGCGCTTGAGGATTTTGCCGCCGCCGGGCATGCCCTGGTCGGGCACCTCGTTGCCGATGCTCCACATAATCACCGACGGGTTGTTGCGGTAGTGCCGCACCATGTTCACGAGGTCCTTTTCGGCCCACTGGTCGAAATACTGGCTGTAGCCGTTCTTCACCTTGGGCGTTTTCCACTCGTCGAACGACTCCACCATCACCATCAGGCCCAGCTCGTCGCACAGCTCCATCAGCTCGGGTGCGGGCATGTTGTGGGTGGTGCGGATGGCATCGCAGCCCATCTCCTTCAGCAGGGTAAGCTGGCGGCGCAGGGCGGCCCGGTTCACGGCCGCGCCCAGCGGGCCGAGGTCGTGGTGGTTGCACACGCCTTTGAACTTGCGCGGCTGCCCGTTCAGCGAGAAGCCTTTTTCAGCTTCGAAGGTGAAGGAGCGAATGCCGAAGCGGGTGGTGTAGGTGTCTTTCATAATCTCGCCCTGCTTAAAAGAGGCCAGCGCCTGGGGAATTTCAGCTAATGCCGGAAAATCTTCTTCCTGCGCGGCGGCCACCAGTTTTGAGGACGCCGTGTAAAGCGTGGGCGTTTCGGGCGACCACAGCTGTGGCCGGGGCACCACCAGCGTCTGGATAATTTGCAGCCCGTCGGTAGCCGCCAGCGGCGTACTGGCCGTGGCCACTACCGTCCCGGCCGGGTCGCGGATTTCGGTATCGAGGTGCATGGGCCGGAACCGGCCGCCCGGGGTTTCCACTGTGGTTTTCAGCACTACCCGGGCAAAATCGGCGGTGATTTCCGGGGTGGTCAGGTAAGTGCCCCACACCGGAATATGCACGTTGTCGGTGAGGATGAGGTGCACGTTGCGGTAGAGGCCCGCGCCGGGGTACCAGCGCGAGGCCTCGGGCTGGTTTTGCAGGCGCACGGCCAGCACGTTGCCGTCGCCGGGCTTCAGAAAATCGGTGATGTCGAAGGAAAACGAGTTGTAGCCGTAGGGCCAGCGGCCTACTTCCCGGCCGTTCACAAATACGTGGGCGTCGCTCATCGCGCCGTCGAAGAGCAGGGTGGCGCGCCGGCCCGGCCCGAAGCCCGGCACCGCCAGTCGCCGCCGGTACCAGCCCGTGCCGATGAAGGGCAGCCCGCCGGTGCGGCCAGCTTTTAGCGTAGCGGCCGTTTCGTTGTTTTGCTCGACTTTAACCTTTTGCAGGTCGTTGTGGCCATCGAAGGGGCCGGTGATGGCCCAGTCGTGCGGCACCTGCACGGTCTGCCACCGGGCGTCGTTGAAATCGGGCCGGGCGGCGTCGGGCACGTCGCCCTTCGTGAATTTCCAATCGGTAGTGAGGGTGAATTGCTGGCGGGCCTGGGCGGCGGCGGGGCCGGCCAGGCCCGCCAGCAGCGCCAGCAGGCACCAGCAGGAGCGGAGAAATGAAAAGTGCGGCATCACGAAAGTCAGCGGATTATTGGTAGCCGGATGAGCCGGCCAGCCCTCTGGTTGAGTACTGCCAAGGTAGCGCCGGGCAGGGCAAGAGCACCCGGCCAAAACGCAAAAGCCGCCCGCGATAATTGCGGAGTAGCGGGCGGAGCTTGCCCCGCTTTCGCAAACCACCTTCCTGTCGGGCATAAAATAGCTAACCGTTGCATCTGAAATGGAGTTGTGGGCGTATATAGGGCGCTTCGGCGAATCCGGCTACCTTGCTGCGCCGCCCGGCCAATCAACCTGTTTTGCAAATTCCCCAGCCCGCCAGCACCGTTGCCATCCTGCTGTTTACGCGCTCGGCGGGGCAGGATGCCGCGCACAAGCGGTTCAGCAGCCAGAGCTCCCGCGCGGGCAATGCGGCCGTAGCGGCCCAGCTTATTGCGCACACCACGGCCGTGGCCCGCCGGGCCGGCGTTGACTTTCTGTGCGTGGATTCGGCGCGGCAAACGGGTAATACGTTTGGCGAGCGGCTGTGTGGGGCCATGCAAAACGCCTTCGCCAGCGGCTACGAACACCTGCTGGTTATCGGCAACGACTGCCCGCAGCTGGATGCCGCCCGCCTGCGCCAGGCCATCGCGGTGCTGGCCCGGACCGGCGCGGTGCTCGGCCCGGCCACCGATGGCGGCGTGTACCTGCTGGGCGTGGCCCGCACGCACTTCGAGGCCAGCGCCTGGGCCACGCTGCCTTGGCAAACCGCCACCCTCGGCCGGGCGCTGGCCCGCCAGCTGGGTGCCAGCGGGGCCGCCGTGGCGCTGCTGCCCGCGCTGGCCGATGTTGATAACGAGCAGGACCTGGCCCACGCGCTGCGGCAGACCCTGCCGTGG
>JALYUI010000269.1 GCA_030853845.1 Bacteroidota bacterium
TAAACAGTACCGACTTATCGAAAGCCGACCCGGACCAGTTCTCTTTCGCGCCGCTGGTCGATTTGGCCGCAGGTACTCAAATTACCTTTACTGACAATGGGTGGCAGGCGGCCGGCGGGTTTCGGGCCACCGAGGGCACGGCCGTGTACACCGCGCCGGCCGGCGGGGTGCCTAGGGGGCTCATCATTACTTTCTCAACGGGCAATCATCCCGACTTCACCGCCACCGGCACGTTCCTGCTGGCCACGGAGGGCGACCAGATTCTGGCTTATCAGGGAAGCAGCGCCAGCCCCCGGTTCATTTACGGGCTGACCATGCTCAAGACTTGGAACGACGCCGTTTCATCGAATACCTCCGCTCTGCCGCCGGGCCTGCAGCCCGGCGTTTCGGCCCTGGCCCTGCCCTGGGTGAATGCCTACATGAACCGCGACCTGCTGCGGCGCGGGCTGACGGCGACGGTCCGCACCGGGTTTACCTCACCCGATTACTGGACCGGCGACAAAGACAAGCGGGTTGCCTGGCCCTTAACTGATTTGATTCTGGAGGGGGTGGTGCCCGATGCTGACGAGCTGCAGGCCCTGCAAGCCTTGTATACGGGCAATGGCGGTGCCAGCTGGACCAACCATACCAATTGGCCGACGACGGCGCTATGGTCGTCGGCGCTGAGCAACATTGACTTTGCGCAGTGGTTCGGTGTGAGCACGAGCGCCGGCGACATCAATACCCTAGACCTGAGCAGCAACCAGTTGACAGGCACGATACCCGCGACGCTGAGCAAACTGAAGCAGCTGACTTCGCTGACGCTGAAAAATAACCAGCTCACGGGCACAATACCCGCTGAGCTGGCGCAGCTGCCGCAGCTACGCAACCTGCGTCTGAACCTGAACCAGCTGAGCGGCTACGTGCCCCAGGAGCTGGCGCAGCTCCAGCTAAGTACCTTTAATCTGGCGAACAATAAACTGAGCTCCGTACCGGATTTCAGCCGCAATTCCTCCGGGAACCTGAGCCAGCTGGCAGTCGACGTGGCCGGCAACGCCATTAGCTTTGGCCCGCTGGAAGCTAACTTTTCGAGTGCTGGAGTAAAAATGCCCATGTCTTACAGTTGGGCCAATCAGCTCTTGCCCACTGGCGAGGACACCGAAACCCAGACCACGGCCGAGCCGCTGGTGCTCACCTGCTCGATTTCGGGTGCTAAAAACCAGTACCAGTGGGGGAAGTACACGGGCACGGGCACCAGCAGGAGCTGGAACGCCATTCCTGGGGCTATGGGGGCTATTTACCGCGTCAACAGCCCGGCACGGAGTGATGCCGGGAGCTATGCGTGCAAGGTGACGAACACCTGGGTAACCAACCTGGAACTGTGGAGCCGCACTACCAACGTGGTCATCAACGCTGCTACCGGCCCCGCCCCGCCGCAGGCATTACCGGCCGATGACTTTGACCGGAATTGGACGATTGAGCGCACTTACGACGCCGAGGGCAATGTCGCCAGCAACATTCTGAGCGAATCGAAGCAGTTTACCGATGGACTGGGGCGGGCTACCCAGACGCAGGCCCGTAGTCGCGCTAACCCGCACGTATTCGCAAGCGAGACGATTTACGACAGCCAGGGCCGGCCCGTGGTGCAAACACTGGCGGCTCCCATTAACAACCAGAATTTCGCCTATAAAGAAAAATTCGCGGCCATCAGTCCACCCACAAGCGGAGCCATTGATGCGGTGGAGTTTGGCCCTGATAACTTCGAAGAAGACATGATAGCCTTGCCGGCTGCCATCGACGTGCGCACACCCGGCACGCTAGGTTACTACTACAGCACCGACAACGAACTGGAACCGATGACCCCGGCCACCAACTACCCGTACAGCATCACGGCCCCAGCCGGGGGACCGCTAGGGGGGCTGAAATGGTCGGCAGGCCCTGGGGAAGCGTTCCGGCGGGGCAGCGGCCACGAGGGCAAAGGCCGGGAGATTCCGTTGCTCAGCGAGTTCAACGACTACGTGGGGTTGCGGCGCTACTACGTGCCCGGCAGCAACAACGAGAACAACCTGCACAATCAGGGCAGCAAAAGCATCAGCGTCGATGCCGACGGGCGTGAGGCGGTGGTAGTGAGTAATAAGGAAGGCCAGGCTCTTATCAGTTGTCTAACGGGAACGCAGTACCCGGCCCGAGCGGTACAGGGCTTTATCAGTACGAATCCAGCTAATCAGTACGATGGACAGGCCCCACGCTTTGTGGATATTCACATTCCCGCTACCGGAGAGCATAAGTTGGCCTTCACCGTGGGCGGCGTGGTACGCATCATCAACCTTAATGGCGAAACCGGGGTGAGCCTGACACCGGGTGGAACCCTGCTCGACAGCACCGACGTGGTGGTGCCGTCTGGGGCGAACAACAACAATACCGCTAGCATCGCGGTGTACCTGCAGCCGGGCTTCTACCGCCTGATTTCGCGCCCCGCTACCACGGCGGCCGGGCAAACCCAGTGGTTCACTTACGACGCCGAGTACGGCAACTTTAGCTACAGTTTTTACGACGACGCTGGCCGGGCCGTGGCCACGGTGGCCCCCAACGGGCTGGCCGGTGCCAACACCTTGCGCAATGCCGGCTTCGAGCAGGAAGCCACCCCCAGCCAGCCCGGCGGTTGGAACTACCAAGGCAGCACCGGCGCGGGCTATACTGAGGGCGGGCAGACACCCCACGGCGGCAGCCTCTACGGCTGCCACTGGCAGGGCGTGAGCCCGACGGGGGCGCAGAGCTACAATGCCTACACCTTCCAGATAGTCGCCAACCTGCCCAACGGCAAGTACACCCTGCAAGCCTGGGTGCGCAGCACCGGCGGCCAGAATGTGGCCTGCCTAGTGGCCGAAGAATACGGTACGGGTGCCCCGCAGCTGCGCCAGAACATCAACGACCCCAACCAGCAGGAATGGTACGGCTGGCGGCTAGTGAAGCTGACAGACATCCTCGTCAGCAACGGACAGTGCAAAGTCGGTTTCTACTCCGATTCGCCGCAGGGCAAATGGTTCATCTTCGACGACGTGGTGCTGGCCCGCCAGACGGACGAGGATGCCCCTGCTTTTGTGACCCGCAACACCTACGACAGCAGCGGCCGCCTGCTGGCCAGCGAAAGCAACGACGAAGGCCGCTCCGAGTACGTGTACGCTCGCGATGGCCGCATCCGCTTCTCGCAAAGCGCCCTGCAAAGGCCATTAGGCCGCTTTTCCTATTCCAACTACGACGAACTGGGCCGGGTGGTGGAATCGGGCGAGTATACGCCGGTAGCCGGGCAGGGTGTGGTGTTTCAGAGCCAGCTGCCGCAACGGCAGAAATGGGAAGCCGAAGACCAGACGTATAACCAAAGCGACGTTAGTAACTATTACACTGGCGCAAGTGGCAGCTATGTGCAGAATATGACGGTCTCCCCTAGTCAGTCGAGCAATGGCGTTGGCAGTAACGTCCAATTCCTGCTAACTGGCCTCCCTACAACGGCTACTTATGCCATCAACCTGCGCTATTCGGCCGGCTTCAATTCGACGCGCACAATGAGCGTATACGTCAACAACACGAAGGTGCAACAAGCCTACTTCCTGCCAACGTTTAGTTGGTCGAGTTGGGACATCGTATCGCTGGCCCTGCCGCTCAACCAAGGAGCCAACGTCATTAAAGTCCAGTACGATGCCACTGATAACGGGGCGATTAACCTCGACTACTTGGAAATGGTGAGCGAGCAGAATCCGACCAGCACCAGCGTGCTCAACATACTGGAAGAACGCGCGCCCACCAATAGCCTCTCCACCGCGCAGTGCCGTCAGCGCAGCCAGATATGGTACGACGACGTATTCGACACGAACGCCATTGCCCCAAACACCCCAGCTGCCGCCCTGACTGGTCGCCGCCAGGAATTCACGGCGGGCGCGGTAACTAAAACCCGCAACGACAACGTGACTACCTGGTACAGCTACGACGAGCAGGACCGGGTGACTTGGACTGTGCAGGATATCGCGGGCGTGGGTGTGAAAACCTTGGACTACAAGTACGACACCGGGGGCAATGTGCTCGAAATCGCCTACCAACAGGGCCAGTCCGATGCCTTTCACCACTACTACGAGTACGACCTAGCCCAGCGCCTGTACAAGGTGTACACCAGCCCCGACGGCACCAGCCGTACGTTGCAGGCCAAGTACTTCTACTACCTGCACGGCCCGATCAAACGCGTGGAGGTAGCCAACCAGCTACAGGGCGTCGACTACACCTACACCCTGCAGGGCTGGCTCAAGAGCATCAACCACGTGAATAACCGCCTCGACCCTGGGGCGGACTCGCCCACCAACAACGGCATAGCCAAAGACCTGTTTGGCCTGACGCTGGACTACTTCAGCGGCGACTACCAGAGCCGCGCCCAGGCCGCCGTGAACCTGGCCGGTGCCAGCACGCCCGCCAGCCCGTTCCGCTACGATGGCACCATCCGCACGGCTTCGTGGCGCGCGGGCGCGGCACCGGCGCACCAGTCGGTGTACGACTACGATGCCAAAAGCCAGCTGAGCCAGTCGAACTTCGGCGCGCTCACCATCGCGGGCCCATCCACGGCCTCCACCTACCAGGTAACGCCTTCTCTTGCCTACAAGGAAGGCGGCCTGAGCTACGATGCCAACGGCAACATGCAGAGCCTGCGCCGCACCGACAAAACCGGCGCGGTAACTGACAACTTCAGCTATGAGTACGCGGCTGGCTCGAACCGCCTGAGCGCCGTACACGGCGGCGGTAGCCCCAGCGGCACCACCATAATGGACTACGACTACGACGCCGTGGGGCAGATGACCCGCCAGCGCGACGAGCAGGGCCAGCGCTACTACACCTACGACGTGACCGGCAAAACCACCGGAGTGTACCTCGACGCGGCCCGCTCCCAGGCCGTGGTGGAGTTTGCCTACGACGACCGGGGCTTTCGGGTGAGCAAGAAAAGCTACGGCACTGGCAGCAGCGCCGGCCAGACCAGCACCATCTACTACGTGCGCGATGCCGGCGGCAACCTACTCAGCCTCTACGAGCAGAGCCCGCAGACGGGCGGCCGCCTGCAGCGCAGCGAAGTGCCCTTATACGGCACGAGCCGCCTAGGCGTGCTCACCCACCTCGACAACGGCACCGCCAACGGCATCGATGATGCCCGCTACGAACTGAACGACCACCTCGGCGATGCCCGCGTGGTGTTCCACCGCCCCACCACCGAGGTGACGACGGCCAGCTGCGAGTTGACCCTGGCCGCCAGCCAGGAAGACGGGCAATGGACCGGCTTGGCCCTGGCCCGCCGCAATAGCTCCGTCGCCCACCAGGGCGTCACGACTCCCAGCAACTATGTGGCCTACGCGCGGCCCGGCGGCGGTACCACGGCCGTGGTGAGCCGCACCGTGCCGGTGCTGAAGGGCGATACCCTCACCTTTTCGGCCTGGACCTACCTGCGCTCTATCGGCATTATTGCCGGTGGGGGCGGGGCGGCCGCCCGCCTGCACGTGGTGCCGGTGCCCAGCATGGCCCCCACTACTGGGCGCACCCCCGACGGATTTCCGGCGGCCAACCGACCGGGCTTGCTGAGCCGTTTGTCGGCCGGCTTCGCGCTGGTGGGCTGGGGCAGCAAGCCGCCCGCCGTGCCCAACCAAAACCTGATTAGCCAGAGCAACACGCGGGTGTGGCTGCGCTACCGCGTGTACGACGAGTCGAGCAACCTGGTCAGCGAACAGTACCAATACCAGAACGAGAGCACCCTGCAAACCTGGCAGCCCCTGCAAGCGGCCGTGCGCGTTGCGCAAGCCGGCACGGTAGAAGTGGCTATCGGTTCGGATGATAACGCGGTGGATGCCTACTTCGACGACCTGCGCCTGGAGCAGACCGGCGGCCTCATCGTGCAGGAGCAGCACCAGTACGCTTACGGCTCGCCCCTAGTGGGCCTTAACTACGCCGTGGGCAACAAAATTTACCGCTACGGCTACCAGGGCCAATTCGCCGAGAAAGACGCCGAAACCGGCTTCGAAAGTTTCCAACTTCGCCTTTATAACGACCGCATTGGTCGCTGGACGAGCAATGACCCGGAGGGGCAGTTCAGTTCGCCGTATGTGGGGATGGGGAATAATCCGGTATCGGGAGTGGATTCAGATGGAGGATTCTGCGGTTCATGCCCGGCGTCAATGTTAAAGTCTGGTTGGGCAGCTGGAGGAACTAGAATGATATTGGCAACTAAAGGCGCATTCATTAGTGTCGGTACCTCTCTTGCAATCAATGGAGCTGCAGCAGGAACTAGAAGTGGATTTGTAGGCACAATAAATTATAATAAAACATCAGTATCCGTAAATTATGGTAAATTTAAGGGCAACTATGATGAATTTGGAATTGATCATTTTCCCATGCCAAATGCTAGAGGAGCCGGACTCGTCCTTACTGTATCCAATCCTGGGTCATACTCCGGATTAACTCAGACAGCTGTTACGGACAATGTAGAGAATGATGCAACGCACACACCCAATGTGCCTTTCTTGGATAACGGAGCTAGTCCGTTTTCGAAAACCGGAATTAACCCGTTATATACCAATAAAGCAGATTTCGCTAGAGATGGCAGGTTCTCTGATTTTCCAAGAAGGCTCAGAATGTCGGAGATGAGCCTATTCAAACCTTTTTATTGGAGCGGCGAAACATCAATAGTTACAGGGAGTGTTGGCAATTATAAGCCTGTGTTGACGGTGGCTTGGGGATTTAAGTACAATCCATTGACAAGAAGACTTACACTGCAGACACTACGGGTAGTAGAGCCTTCGGCAGCGCATTTGCAGCTTATCAACAAAACAACAAAATAAAATCATGTGGCTTAATAATTTTAATTTATATCACGGGAAAAATCATGAAAAATCTTAGCAATTACATCGCCGTTGCTACTTTTTTTTACACTTTTTTTTGCGTCAATCTTGATGCGGAAGCACAGACTATTATCCAAAGGAAGACTAAAGAATCTATAAATAAAAAAACTTACATAGCAATTAACCACGTTGGTGGCTCAGACAAGCCAATACAGTCAATGCTGATTGAAAGCCTTTTAGATAATGACACAACAAAATACGGTTACTATACAACAAGATACCATTATCGTGATGAAGACAGTTTTATTGTACGCAGAACTGTACTTCGGAATAATGATTTTAATGTAATATGGAATTATATGAATGATTCTTTGTTATTAAAAAACAGATTGCAATCAGCAAAGAATAATATGGCTGCTCTTCACGATGGAAAAATCATTCATTTTAGTTTTCATGATAAAGTTCATTATTATTCTATCGTGTTCTCCAGCAAAAGCAACGAGCTAATAAAACTGCGAAATTCTCTCTTAAAACTTTCAGCTTGGTTAGAGAGCACGCCATCCTTATCAAAGGACTGTAAAGAGTCATTATCCCCTCAAATAAACATGCTTATAACGTGTTTATTTAAATAAACTTACATGGTTTTTAATAATCAACATTTTGTTACACAAAAAATGGGCAGTATCATAACAGCCGTAAAAAAACGATGTCCACTTTGTATCAAATCTGTTCCGAACAGAACCTCTTTTCTAAGCTTAATTGCTTTGCTTAGCTTCAATGCTTGCACTTCAAAAACTGAGATTGCTTACGTCAATCCCAACAAGTTGATGCAAGGATATCACGGGGCGGCTGCCCAGCACGAAGTATTCATGGGCAAGGCCAAGGAATGGCAACAGCGGATTGACTCGCTTAACACCGAGTTGCAGGCATTGAGCAGCGCCCCGGTCGCTGTACGCACCGGCAAAGAGCAGCAGTTGCTACGCTACCGCGATGCGGTGCAGCAGCAAGCCCAACAGGAGAATGAACGCCTAACTAAGGCCGTGTTGGCGGAAATCAACACGTACATCAAGCAATATGGTCAGCAGAAAGGCTATTCTTTCATCCTAGGCGCTACCGATAGTGGCAATATTGTTTATGCTGCGGAGGGGAAGGATATTACCAGCGACGTGCTTACAGGATTAAATGTTGTGTATGACAAACAACATGCTGCCAACCCTAAATAGCATTTAGTAATCATCTGTGGCTAATCACTTAACATTTCTTCGTTTATTAATTTTGCCAGTAGTTGCACTTGGCAGCTGTTCGCCGCCGCTAACTGCTGCCGAGTATCGCGCTTATTTAAATGACCCTGCTCATGGGTTAACCCGTGAGCAGAATCAAAACGGCACGACAGTAATTTGCTCTTATCGCCCCACGCCATTGCTTGTTCTACAAGAGATTGCTGGTAAGGATGTGAGTCCTGCTGTTCAGGATTCGGTCGCTGCTACTTATGAGGGTAAAACATATTGCACAATTACCCTCTCACGAAATGGAGCTGAATTTGAAACGCAATTTGTGAGTACTCCTTTATTTTATCAACAGTTTCTGGCATACTTAAATACGGGTATTGCTGCTGATGCCTACTTAGTGACTACTTCGCAGGACTCTGTATCAGCAATCGCCAGTATGTATCTGCGCCAGTATGGTACAACTGGCAATTCGACAATTCTGCTAGTATTTGACACAAAGAAAAGAAGCATTGAAAGCGGATTTCATCTAACACTCCTTGCGCAGCGCCTGGGATTAGGAACCCTGAAATTTAATTTTTCAGCACGTGACCTAGCGGCCCTA
>JALYUI010000096.1 GCA_030853845.1 Bacteroidota bacterium
CGGCCTGGCTCCGGCTGGGCCGCGACGTTGGTTTTGGGGCCGCTTGCACTGCCCACGCAAACCCCGGCCAGCCCGGCGCGCGTATTACGGGAAGGACTTGGTTATCAGCCCGGCTTTTTACGCTCCGCTACTTCTTACATTATCCCCATTATGCTCCGTTTCCTTCTTCTTGCGGCCCTGCTGCTAGCCGCCGTGGCCGGCCCGGCCGATGCCCAAACCCGTCCGCGCAAAAAGGCTGTGCCTTACTCGACCCGCGGCCCCCGCAAAGCGCCCCGTGCCGCCAACATCAATCCCCACACTGGCAAGCCATACGGGGCCGGCGTACCCGAAGACATCAAAAATGGCTCGATGGGGTACCTGGCTCCGAGCGTGCCCATGCGCAAGCAGGTGGGCTACCAGGCCAACGGCGGCTACAACGACAACCGCACCCCGCGCCCCCGCTACACCAAGCCCGCCAACAGCAGCCTGAACCGCGATAACTCGTCCCCGGCCGCCCCGGCTAAAGTGAAGGTGAAGACTAAGCGCTAAAGCAGTTTTGTGGCGTTTCAAAACGCCATGCTGAACAAGAACGTCCCCCTTACGCCTCGACCTCGGCCGGCGCGGCCTGGTAGTAAAGGGTGTTGCAGTTTTCGGGACGCAGCACCAGCCCGGCGGCGGCGCGCACGTCGGCCACGGTCACGGCCTGAATGCGGCGGCTTTCGTCGTTCACCAGGTGAGCATCGCCCTGGAGCTTGCTGTAGGCCAGGTTCATGGCGCGATTCAGGAGCTCGATTTCGCCGAATACCAGGCTGCTTTCGGCCTGGTTTTTTACTTTCTGGAGCTCCTGCTCCTCCACGTCGTGGGTGAGGAACTCGGCTACTACGGCTTCCACGGCGGCATCAGCCTCGTGCAGGTCCACGCCCTCATTCAGCTTGCCGCTGATGACGAGCAGGCCGGGGTCGAGCGAGCCGGAGAGCGAGGCCGAGATGTTGTTGAACAGCGGCCGCTCCTTGACGAGGCGCTGGTGCAGGCGGGCCGACTTGCCCCGGCCGAGCACATCACTCAGCAAGTCCACGGCGTGGTACCGGTCGTCGGCGCGGGCGGGCATGTGGTAGGCTTTGTAGAGGGCCGAAAGCGGCACCGGTGCGCTGGCCGCGAGGTGGCGGGCCTCGGTCTGGGCAGGCTCGGCGGGCAGGTGGCGCTGGTAGGCCGGGCCGCCGGGAATAGGGCCGAACCACTTTTCGGCCAGGCGGCGCACTTCCGCCTCGCTCACGGCCCCGGCTACAACCAGCACGGCATTTTGGGGCGCATAGTGCTTGCTGAAAAAGGCCCGCACGTCGTCCATCACGGCATTTTCGATGTGCCCGATTTCCTTGCCGATGGTGTTCCACTGGTAGGGGTGGGCGTGGTAGGCCAGGGGCTTGAGCTGGAGCCACACATCACCGTAGGGCTGGTTGAGGTAGGTCTGCTTGAACTCCTCAACCACTACCTTGCGCTGCACTTCCAGGCCGTTTTCGGAGAACGCAAGGTTGAGCATGCGGTCTGATTCGAGCCAGAAGCCGGTTTCGAGGTTGGCGGCCGGCAGCGAGAGGTAATAGTTAGTAACGTCGGCGCTGGTGAAGGCATTGTTTTCGCCGCCCACGCGCTGCAAGGGCTCATCGTAGCTCGGAATATTAACCGAGCCCGAGAACATGAGGTGCTCGAACAGGTGGGCGAAGCCGGTGTGCGCGGGCGACTCATCGCGCGAGCCCACATCGTACATCACGTTGAGCACGGCCATAGGCGTGCTGAAGTCTTCGTGCACAATGCAGCGCAGGCCGTTGGCGAGGGTGAATTCGGTGAAGTGAATCATAAGCGAAAAAGCGGGAGGTGTAAAGGTACGGGCCGGGCGGGGGTGGGTAACCGCCGTTCGTGCCTTGGGGTTTCCGGTGGGTCTGCCCCGGCTCCGGCTAGAGCGTAGCCCGCAAGCCCAGGCTGACGGTGCGCGCCACGGGGTAAGCACCCTGGTCGAGGCCAGCCTGGCGTGGGTCGTCTTCGGCGGCGCTCACGTTGGGGTCGAAGCCCCGGTAGGCCGAGAACACCAGCAGGTTGGTGCCGCTAACGAATACGCTGGCCGAATGCGCCGCCCGCTGCCACACCCGGGCCGTGAGTACCACGCTGCTCAGCCGCGTGTGGTTGCCCGATTGCAGCGTGTAGGTGGTGAGGCCCCCGTAGAAAAGGGCACTCTGAACTCCGGCCCGTGGCACATCGGTGGCGGTGTGAGTGGGCGTCCAACGGTCGCGCACGCGGGTGGTAGCGTTGAAGTCGCCAACCGGCACGTCAAGCAGCACCAGGTTCGTGTCGAATACCTGATAGCCAAACAGGCCGTCGACCTGCGCCGTAAAGTCAAAGCGCCCATAATGCAGTGCCTGCGTGAGGCTAAATATCTGCTGGGGCAGGCCGCTACCCAATATCTGCTGCGTAGCGGGCGAACTGCCGCTCCGGCCTTCAAACCGGGGTTGGCCGGCAGCATCGAGGCCGAGATAACGGTAGCCAATGAAGCTGGACAGCGACTGGCCGGGCGTAACGGTGAAATAGTATGGCGCGGGCCGGATATCGAGCGCCTGCGAGCCGGCGGGCTTGTCGTAG
The DNA here is from genome assembly GCA_030853845.1 of Bacteroidota bacterium. Lineage (GTDB taxonomy): Bacteria > Bacteroidota > Bacteroidia > Cytophagales > Hymenobacteraceae > Hymenobacter. The sequence goes on from JALYUI010000096.1 coordinate 2,608, forward strand.
CGGTTGCGGTTGAAGGCCGCTACCACGCTGGTCGAGCCACTGAGGCGTCCGCGCTGCCAGCCGCCGGTTAGGCTGAGCTCAAGGCCGCGATTTGTGATATCGGCGGGGTCGGGAGAAAGAGTGGAGCCGGGAAAAAGGCGGTTGGCGCGCGTCGCGCGCTGGTAGGCGGTCGCCATCAGGGTCAGGTGGTCGTGCCAGAAACCCAGGTGCAGCCCGGCATCGGCCTGGGTCGTTAGCTCATCCAGAAACTGGAAAAGGACTGTGTTGGCAAATTGATACGTGAAACCGTGGTCGCCGACATAGTTGCCCCGGTTGCTAGTCTGGCCCCAGCCCGCCCAGGCATCGAGCGTGCTTACCGGGCCACGGTCTTTCAGCCAGGCTTCCTGGGCAACGTGCCAGGTGGCTTCGGCGGCGGGCAGCCACTGCCGCTGCTCCGGCGCGATGGTCTGCGCCGAGTAGTCGGCCCGCAGGCTGCCTTGCAGGGTGTACCGGCCGGCGTAGCAGTAGCTGGCCGCCAGCTGGTAATTGTGCAAGTTGTAGTTCGAGCTGAACATGCTGCCGGAAGGCCGGCCGGGGGGCAGCGTAAACGGCGGCTCGGGCACGGCGCGCTCCAGAAACGACTGGGCCTGCCGGTTGCGCCAAGTGGTGGCTTCCAGGCTCGCGGCCAGCGCGTGGCGTTCGGCCAGGGTGCGGCGGTAGCGCAGGGCGGGGTTCAGGGTAAGCTGCTGGTGTGAGGCACCGCGCACGCCAGTTTCGAAGCCGTCGATGCGGGCATAATAGTTGGCGGGACCCTGGTAGTCGCGGGCCAGTAGCGAGTCGCGCTCGAGGGCGGCGCGCAGGTCGAGGGTCAGGCCCGCTGCTATTTCGTAGGCCAGCTCGGCATGGGCCAGCAGGCGGCGGTTGCGCGGGGTACTCAGGTTTTGGTTGGCCACCTGCACCGGGTTGGCGTTGCCGTAGTCGGTGGCGTAGTCGCCGTTGGCCGCGTACACCGGCACGGTGGGCAGCAAACGTAGCGCCAGCGGCAACAGGTTGGCCGTCGGCCGATGCTCTTCTACCTGGCTGTAGCTCAGGCCGGCGCTTAGGCGCAGGTGCCGACCCACGGTCTGGTCGAGGTTCAGACGCAGGCCGTAGCGGTGCAGGTCGGTGCTGAGCACGATGCCCTGCTGATTGAGGTAGTCGAGGCCGGCGTAATAGCGCGTGCCGTGGGCCGTGCTACCGCTCAGGGCCAGATGGTGCTCCTGCATGGCCGCCGTGCGCAGCACTTCGGCCTGCCAGTCGGTACCGGCCCCGAAGCTGGCGATTTCTGCCGGCGTGTACTCGGGCGAATAGCCGTTGTTGCGGGCAGCTTCGTTGGTCAGCTCGGCGGCTTCGCGGGCGCCCAGCAGTGGGTAGCGGTGGCGGGCCGTTTGCACGCCGCCCGAGGCGGTGTACTGCACCCGCAGCGGCTGGCCCGCCGTGCCGCGCCGCGTGGTGATGCGGATAACCCCATTCTGGCCCAGAAAACCATACTGGCCCGTGTCGAACGCGCCTTTTAGGATTTCAATCTTCTCCACGTCTTCGGGCGCGATGCTCAGGAGTGGGTTGGTGCTGGCATCGGGGTTGGTGGACGGCGGGTTGACGTTGGACAGCCCGCTGAAAGTGTTGAAGCGATACTGAAACACCGGCACGCCGTCGACGACATATAGCGGCTGGGCGTGGCTGTCGATACTGGCCGCCCCGCGAATGCGCACCACCGCCCCGGCCCCTGGCGCGCCGGAGTAGGGCGTATACTGCACCCCCGCTGCCTGGCTGAGCAGAGGTTGAATGGTGGTGGAAACGGCATTGCTGCGGATGTAGCTTATCCTTATTTTGCTCGGGTCGCTGGTAGTTGTTGACTGAACGTGCAGGCTATCGGTGGCTAAAGTATCGGCTTGTTGCGCCTGAGCAGCGGAAATTATCAGCAGCAGAAAGCCACCGAGTAAGTGTCGGGCCATTGTGAAAAAAGAGTAGAATAGTGGCTGCGAAGATAGAGGCCTCATTCGCGTGGATTGCACATTGTCTTGCCAGTAACCGGTTCCGGCCGCTACGGATGGCCAAAGTTGCGGAAAGTCGGCCCAACCCCTTACCTTTCGTCCTCATCCACATGTTCCTTTCTTATGCCCACCCGCCTACTCCGTCTGCTGCCGCTGCTCGCCCTGCTCACCAGCTGCGAAGATGCTACCACCGACCTGTTTCCGGTTCTGCCCCCGGTGCACCTGCCCGCTGAGACCCAGCTGGGGGCCAATACTTTCGGCTGCCGCGTGAATGGCCAGCCCTGGGAAGCCAGCAACTCGCCCACCCTCGACGGCCGCGTGCTCACGCCCACTGCCCGCTACGCCCACGGCGAGCTACAGATTGACGCTTTCCGCCGCCTACAGGTTGAAGGCCCGGTAGTCAGCCTGCGTCTGGTGGCCGCCCACGTTTCCGGCCCAGGCGTGTACCCGCTGGCCGGGCCGGCCGCCGAAACCGGCCGCACGGCCCTGCTGGGCAACATTGGCCAGCCGCCCACTCAGGCTACGGGCACCCTCACTATTACCCGGCTCGATACCACCGGGCCGCACCCGGTGGTGGCCGGCCGCTTCGAGCTGAGCGCGGCCCCGCCAGCCGGCGCGGCCCTGCGCGTGAGCGAAGGCCGGTTCGACGTGCAGCTGAGCCACTAGCGGGCCGCCGGATACAGCGTAGTACTCAATGTGAAGCCCAGCCAGGGGCTGCGTACGTCCCAGCGGGTTTCGTTGGTGACGTTGACGCCCTGGCTGGTGTAGCTGGCGGGGTAGCCGTAGGCGTAGGAGGGCGTGAGCGGGGCGTGCAGGCGTACCCCAAGAGTGGTTTCGTGCCAGTTCCAGGGGGCTACCCGCACCTCGGCTCCCAGCAGTAGCGTGAGCTCAGCGCCCCGGGGGTAGTAGGCGGGCTGGAGGCCGGGCCGGCCCAGCGCCAGCGTAGGACCGATTCCGGCCAGCAGGTGTAGCCGGCCGGCCGGCGTACCCGTACGCAGGTACAGTGGCACGAAAAGCCGCCACTGCGTCAGCACTTGGGGGGAGTAGATGGGATAGAGCGGACCCTGCCGGAAGCCAATGTAAACCTCCTGGCTTTCCAGCAGGGCGTCCAGCGCCACACTGAGGCGCGGCCCGGCCAGGTAGCGGCTGGCACCCAGGCCCATAGCGGTGGCCAGGCCCCGGTAGTCGGAATCCTGGCCACTGCCGTTTTGGTAGCGGCTGGAGGAAGCGCCCAGGCCCACCCGCAGGCCCCAGCCCCACTGCGAAACCAGCGCGGGAGCCGGCGACTGGGCAGCGGCCCGGCTCAGCAGGCCCATGAGGACAATAATTGGTAAAACAGAACGCATCGGCAATCGGGAAAGACCAATTGAGGTGATTTCAAACGCAGGGGAGATTCTTATCAAATATAGCCCCGCCCCCGCCCGCTACCTTTGCGGTCCTAACCCACCCGATTTCCCGCATGACCCCCACCGCCCCCGTCTTAGC
>JALYUI010000302.1 GCA_030853845.1 Bacteroidota bacterium
GCCGGGTGCTTTTCCGGTGCCCCCTCTTTTTTGGAGAGGGGGTCAGGGGGTGAGGTGAAACCTACTGCACCGCGTTGCGCGGGTCGGGCTTGGGCTGCATCTGGTAGTCGTGCGGGGCTTCGGCTCCGGCCAGGTTCTGCACGAAGTAGTCCCAGCGGCGGCGCATCATGTAGGGCGAGTAGGGGCCGTAGCCGTGCCGGGCGTTCGGAAACAGTACGAGGTCGTAGCTCTTGTTGGCTTTGGTGAGGGCCTCGACTACGAGCAGGGTGTTGGAGGCGGGCACGTTGTCGTCCATCAGGCCGTGGGCCAGCATCAGCTTGCCCTTGAGGTTTTTGGCGTTGGCGGCATTGGCCTGGTTGTCGTAGTTGGTGGTGCCGTCGGCGTTGGTTTTGAGCAGGCCGAGGTAGCGCTCGGCCCAGTCGTCTTCGTAGTTGCGGTTTTCGTGGTTGCCCGACTCCGAAATGCCCACCTTGAAGAAATCGGGGTAACGAAACATGGCGGCCGCTGTGGCGTAGCCGCCGCCCGAGTGCCCCCAGATGCCGGCCCGGTCCAGGTCGATGTAGGGGTATTTCTGAGCCAGCTGCTTCATGCCGCTCACCTGGTCCGAAAGGGTGTTTTCGGCCATGTTGCCGTAGCAGCCATCGTGGTAGCTCTTCGAGCGCAGGGGGTTGCAGCTGCCCTCAATCACCACCACCACGAAGCCCAGCTCGGCCAGCGCCTGGTTGTCGCCCCGCGCCGATACGAACGACCAGCTGCCCACGCCGCCGCCCTGCGGTCCCGGGTAGATGTAATTGATAATCGGGTATTTCCGGTTCGGGTCCAGGGTGGTTGGGGCGAACAGCAGGCCGTAGAGGTCCGTCTGGCCGTCGGCCGCTTTCACCGTGATGGGCGTGGGCGGCTTCCAGCCGGTGGCGAGCAGGCGCGCGATGTCGGTTTTCTCCAGGGGCCGTATCAGCTTGCCATCGGCGGCGCGCAGTACCGTTGTGCCGGGCTGGTCGGGCTGCGAGTAGGTATCCACGAAATAGCGGCCTGAGGGCGACAGCATCACCTGGTGGTTGCCGGCCTCGGGCGTGAGCAGCGTGAGGTTCTTGCCATCGAGCCCCACGCGGTAGAAGTGCGCGAAATAGGGGTTGCCCGGCTCGCGGCCATCGGCCAGGATGTAGAGCTGGCGCTTCTGCTCATCAACCCGCAGCAGCTTCGTAACCACGAAATCGCCCTTGGTAATCTGGTTTTTCACTTTGCCGGTGCCGGCATCATAGAGGTAGAGGTGGCCCCAGTTATCGCGCTCCGAGTACCAGATAACTTCCTTGCTCCTGGGCAGGTAGCGCCAGTTAATAGCCCCCTGGCCCGACTCGTACTGCGTGGGCACGGTTTCCGAGAACACGTCGCGCACCGCGCCGGTGGCGGCATCGGCCACCCGCATTTTTTCCTCCTTGTGGTCGCGCGAAGTCGACACAAACGCCAGCTCGCGGCCGTCAGCGCTCCAGTCCACGTCGTCGAAGGTGCCGCTGCTCGAAATATCATCCGAGAGCGAGCCCCGGTGCGGGTCGGGAGCCATCTGGAAGCGCACCACTTTCGCGGGGTTCACCTCGATGATGACGCGCTCGATGGTGGCAATGTCCTTGTCGCCGGGCAGGGGGTATTTCCAGGTTTTCAGGGTCGGATGGCCCACGTTAGTAGTTACCATGTACATATCGCCCACGTTGCGCTGGTCCTGCCGGAAGGTGGCGATTTTGCGCGAGTCGGGCGACCAGCTCAGCACCGGCTTGTCGCTGTGGGTCCAGCCGGCGTTGTCGGTGGCGTAGCCGTAGTCCTTGGCCCCGTCGGTGGTGAGCTGGGTGAGCTGGTTGGTTTTGGTGTCGCGCACCCACAGGTTGTCGTCTTTGATGAAAGCGGCCAGCTTCCCATCGGGCGACTCAATTTCATTCTCGGCGTTGGCAGTAGCGGCCGCCGGAGCGGCTGTTTCGGGGTTGATTTTGCCGCTCACCACGTTGTATTTCCAGCTCTTGCCGCTGGCGGCAAAGGCCACGGCCTTGGCATCGGGCGAAAACGTGATGCTGCGGAAGGGCAGCTTACTCGCCTCGTAGGTTTTGCCGCTGGCAGCCGACAGCGCCGCCGCGAGCCTGGCGTGGTCGAAGGCCACGGTGCGGGTTTTGCGGGCCGGGTCCACCAGCACGAACTCGCTGCCCTGCGCCGTCATCACGCGGTACCAGAACCGGTCCTTGTCCAGCCAGTTGGGCGGGCCGGGGCTGTGGTCGACCAAAGCCTGGGTGTTGTAGCCTAAAAACTGCTCGGCGTGGGCGTATTCTTCGGCCGTGACGGCCGGCCGCTGCTGGGCCAGCGCGGCCGTCGAAACAAAAAGGGTTGCGGCCGCGAGCAGGGCCGGTGCATACTTAGGCATGAGCAGGGGTAAAAAGCGGGAATTCAGAATGATTGGGCACGAAAGGTAGCGCGGTTTGGCCAGCCGCCAAGCCCGGCAACGGGCAAAAAGAAAGCCCCGGCAACGGGGCTTTCCTGAAAATCAGACCAGGGCGCGGGGCTACTGCTTGCTTTTTGATTTGGTTTTGGCCTTGCTCTTTCCTGCCGACGACGTTTTGCCCGGCGTCGCCTTCGCGGCCAGCGGGAAGTTGCGCTGCTTCATCAGGGCATCGATTTTGGGGTCGCGGCCCCGGAAAGCGCGGTAGCCGGCAGCCGGGTCCACGGTGTTGCCCACCGTGAAAACGTGGTTGCGCAGCCGGGCGGCCACGGCCTTGTCGTAAGGCCCGCCCGCCTCGGTGAAGGCGCTGAAGGCATCGGCGGCCAGCACCACCGACCACAGGTAGGAGTAGTAGCCCGCCGAGTAGCCGTCGGACGAGAAAACGTGCGAGAACTGCGGCGTGCGGTGGCGCATCACCAGCTCGTGCGGCATGCCCAGCTGGGCCAGGGTTTCGCGCTCAAACTTGTCGGGGTCAATTTTCTGCGCGCCGGCCAGGTGCAGCTTCATGTCGATGAGGGCGCTGGCCAGAAACTCTACCGTTGCGAAGCCTTCGTTAAACGAGCTGGCCTTGTTGATGCGGTCCACCAGGACCTGCGGAATGGGCTGGCCGGTCTGGTAGTGCAACGCAAATTTGCTGAGCACCTCGGGCGTGGCCAGCCAGTTTTCGAGCAGTTGTGAGGGGAATTCCACGTAGTCGCGCACCACGTTGGTGCCCGACAGGGTGGGGTAGGTTACGTTGCTCGACAGCCCGTGCAGGGCGTGGCCGAACTCGTGGAACAGCGTGGTGGCGTCGGTCCAGGAAATGAGCACCGGCTCGCCGGGCTTGCCCTTCACGAAGTTGGAGTTGTTCGACACGATGGTGGTCACGGCCTTGCCGTCCAGGCGCTCCTGGTTGCGGTAGGCATTCATCCACGCGCCCGAGTTTTTGCCGGGGCGGGCGTAGGGGTCGAAGTACCAGAGGCCGATTTGCCGGCCGGTGGTTTTGTCGTTCACCTGCCACACCTTCACGTCGGGGTGGTACACGGGCACGTCGGTCACGGGCACGAAGGCGAAGTTGAACAGCTCGCCGGCCACCCAGAACATGCCCTC
>JALYUI010000311.1 GCA_030853845.1 Bacteroidota bacterium
GTGCCATCGATGCGCAGCTGCTGTACATAGCTGCCAATCAGATACACGTTGCCGATGCCATCGGTGGCGACATCGTAAATGCCCATGTCGTTGTCACTGGCGAAATCCCGGCTCCAGGCCAGGGCACCGCTGGGGGTGTACTTGGCCAGATAGCCATTGCGAATGGAGCCAAGCGGCCCGGCAGTGGCCTGGTAAGGCGTATTCGGGTTGTCGAAAATCAGGTTGGTGTCGTACACCCCGGCAATGAGGACGTTGCCCGTCGCATCGGCCGCCAAGTGTTCGGGCTGGCCCGTAATGGCGGGGGGAACCGGGGCATTCTGGCCGCGAAGCGCCGTCGAGCCCAGGCGGCTTACCCAGGCCCAGTCGTAGAGGTTGCGGGATTGGGCACGGCCGGAAATGGTGCACAGCAGCAGGCTCAGGGCCAGCAGAGCACCACTCAGGATTCGGACCGGCAAGTAATCGTTGGTTGTCATAAGTCAGCAGAAGGATAATGATTAGTGTTCAATGGGCGCTTGGACTATCGCGCAGGGCGTATTTCCGAAGGGCTGCACCAGTATTACCTGCCCACGGGTGTGGCGCTGGCCACTGCTGCGAGTAGCGGTTAGGCTTACGTAGTAGGATTGATTAGCCACGAAGCCATAAAGTGGGGCCAGATTCCAGCGGCCACCTTGCGCTACTGGCCGGGTGTAGCTCACCAGCAAAGCGCCCCTCGTAGCCGTAGCCGTGTTGTAGGCATACACCTGCACGGTCATCTGGTTGGCCAGGAAGGTAGCCCGACTATCCATCACCACACTGCCCGGACTCAGGCACGGCGACATGGTGAAATTGGCACGCGGCGGCACCTCCCCACACACTGAGGTAGACAGGTAGTTTCGATAGCTATTTCCGGGGTTACCAGCGTTATAGAGATTGGTGTTAACAACTCCTAGTTGGCAGGGAGTTAGTGCCGTACCACTTGCGCCCGTATAGTCCATCAGATTGTTCCAGCCAACGCCTACATTGGAAACGGCCGCGTCCGCGCATCCATTCGCCCCCTGGAAGGTGTGAATCAATCCCAGAAGATGTCCAATTTCATGATTCAGGGTATTAGAAACAGGCAAATAGGAGTCTCGTACGACTGTTGCGCCATTCATGAATGGCGGCTGCTCCCCAGTATGAATCTGTCGCCACTCATACATGCGGTGTGAATTAAAGACCTTTAGCCAATAAGTGGCTGGTGTATAAGACTGGTAGCCAATGGTACAAGCTAGCCCACCCACATCAAATGCACTGGCATTTGCGTCCAGATAGTACCCCGTAATAAACAGATTGATTTCCGATGCCTTATTTACCCCGTAATTATTGAACAGACTATCGGTGTAAATACCTTGGCTTCTAGATTTAACAATGCTGAACTCGGTGTGGCTTACCCGGTGAAAGTAAACGCCGTTGAGCGCATACGAAAAGCCTTTGGGTGGATTAGAGGTCCCCGCCGGATTCGCATTTAGCGGATTTGTAGCCGACTGCATGTTCATTTCGGTCACCAGCCGCCGCGCCCACGCAAAGCCACTATTAGGCAGTATCAGCGGGAATATCAGGGTCGTTGGGGGCCGCATTATATGGTCTATAGGGTGTGCCATCGTCCATCTCATTGAAATTACCCGTCCCATCCAGCCGTAAGATGTAATGAATGTTCACATTCAGTACGCCTGAACAACCAGCGGTTTCCGGCTCAGGCCCAGGGTCGGGGGCCAAGCGGTTGGCGAGAGTTGGTAGCGCAGTTTTGACCGGTAAGGTTGCTCTGCCCGCCGGGGTGGGCTGCGGCTGAAAACAGTTCAGGACTGTTGTTTCGGAGCTTTGGGCCGCCGCGAAACGGCCGACGACCAGTAAAGCCAGTAATAACTTTTTCTTCATGGGCATTGGGTAAAATGAGGTGAGAAAAACAATTATTTCCCGCTGTCCCTACCCAATCCGGATTACAAAAGCAATGTTGCGGCCGTTGGCGCTGCCGAACCTTGTCAATTTTCTTCAGTGGTAGAGAAAGAAATGCCTAAATGTAGCGATTAATTCGTGGCTTAAGCAACAAGCCCAAACAGTTAGCAACTGGGGCCGCAAGGCAAAACCGGAGCGGGCCGGATTACGCAGCGCCAGGCAGCGCGCCTAACCAGCCAATCCCACTGCTGGCGCGAAATCGGCCCGCCGAAAATGCCGTTGGTCTCGCATCCACCTTGCCCGTACCTTCGCCCCATGTCCGATACCGCCACCACCGCCCCCAAAAAGCTCTTCCTGCTCGACGCTTTTGCCCTGATTTACCGCTCGCACTTCGCCTTCAGCAAAAACCCGCGCATCAACTCCAAAGGCATGAACACGGGGGCCGTGCTGGGCTTCACCAATACGCTGGTGGAAGTGCTGCAAAAGGAAAAGCCCACCCACATCGGCGTGTGCTTCGACGGGCCGAAGAAGACCTTTCGGCACGAGCAGTTTCCCGCCTACAAGGCTCAGCGCCAGGCCATGCCCGAGGATATCGGCATTGCCCTACCCTACATCAAGAAAATAATCGAGGGCTTCCACATCCCCATCCTGATGATGGACGGCTTTGAGGCCGACGACGTGATTGGCACCCTGGCCCAGAAGGCCGAGCAGGAAGGCTTCGAGGTGTTCATGATGACGCCCGACAAGGACTACTGCCAACTGGTGACGGAGCATATCAAAATCTACCGGCCCGCTTTCATGGGCAACGCGGCCGAGATTCTGGACGTGGCCCACGTGCTGGCCCGCTTCGAGATTGAGCGCGTGGAGCAGGTGATTGATATTCTGGGCCTCCAAGGCGATGCCTCTGACAACATTCCCGGCATCCCCGGCATCGGCGAGAAAACGGCCAAGACGCTCATTCAGAAGTACGGCTCGGTCGAAAACCTGCTGGCTAATGTGGACGAGCTTAAAGGCAAGCAGCAGGAAAACGTGCGCAACTTCGCCGAGCAGGGCCTGATGAGCAAGGAGCTGGCCACCATCCACGTCAACGTCCCGCTGGAGTTCGAGGCCGACAAGCTGGTGCTCGACGCGCCCGACGAAGCCACCCTGCGCGAGCTGTTTGAGGAGCTGGAATTTCGCCAGCTGGCCGCCCGCATCCTGGGTGGGAGCGGCCCGGCCCGCACGCCGGCCAGCGTGGCCGCGCCCGGCTCTACCCCCACCCGCCGGCCCAAGTTGGTGCCCGGCGGGCAGGCGTCGCTGTTCGGCAGCAGTGAGGAAGCGGCCGTGGCCATCGGGGCGGAAGAAGGCGAAACCGACGGTTTCGGTGCGCCCGGCGGCCCGCGCAAGCGCCTGGAGGACGTGCCATATAATTACCACCTGATGGACACGCCCGAGCTGCGCCAGGCGCTGCTCAGCTTCCTGGTGCAGCAGGCCGAAGTGAGCTTCGACACCGAAACCACCGGCCTCGATACCATGACGGCGCGGCTGGTGGGCCTGAGTTTCGCCTGGCTGCCCGGCGAGGCCTACTACGTGCCTGTGCCGGCCGACGACCAGGCCGCCACCCAGGCCATTGTGGACGAGTTCTGCCCGTTTTTCGAGTCGAAAACCATTCTGAAAATCGGCCAGAACATCAAGTACGACCTCACCATTCTCAAGCACTACAACGTGCAGATTTCGGGGCCGCTGTTCGATACCATGCTGGCCCACTACCTCATCGAGCCCGACATGCGCCACAACATGGACGTGCTGGCCGAAACCTACCTGCACTACTCGCCGGTGCCCATTACGGACCTCATCGGCCCCAAAGGCAAGAAGCAGATTACGATGGCCGACCTGGCACCCGCCGCCGTGAAAGACTACGCCTGCGAGGATGCCGACGTGACCCTGCAGCTCAAGCACGTGTTCGAGCCGATGTTGCAGGAGCTGGGCCTGCTGGGCCTGCTGAACGACGTGGAAAACCCGCTGGTGCCCGTGCTGGCCGATATCGAGTACGAGGGCATTCGGATTGATTCCGGGGCCATGAACGAGTATTCGGCCGAGCTACAGGGCTACATCGCGGAGCTGGAAACCCAGATTTTCCGGGAGGCCGGGCAGGAGTTCAACATCGGCTCGCCTAAGCAGCTGGGCGAAATCCTGTTCGATAAGATGGACCTGGGCAAGGGCAAAATCAAGAAAACCAAAACCGGCCAGTACGCCACCGGCGAGGAAATCCTGAGCCAGCTCGCCACCGACGCGCCCATTGCCGCCCTCATCCTCGAATACCGCCAGCTCACCAAGCTGCGCAGCACCTACGTCGAGGCCCTGCCCCAGCTCGTGAGCCCCGTCGATGGCCGCGTGCATACCAATTTCAACCAGGCCGTGGCGGCCACCGGCCGCCTTAGCAGCACCAACCCGAACCTCCAGAACATCCCGATTCGCACCGAGAGGGGCCGCGAAATCCGCAAAGCCTTCGTGCCGCGCGACGAGCAGCACGTGCTGCTGGCCGCCGACTACTCGCAGGTGGAGCTGCGCATCATGGCCGACTTCTCGGGCGACGCCACCATGATTGAGGCCTTCCGCCAGGGCCTCGACGTGCACGCCAGCACGGCCAGCAAGGTGTTTCACGTGCCCATCGAAGCCGTGGATTCGGAGATGCGCCGCAAGGCCAAAACCGTCAATTTCGGCATCATCTACGGCATTTCGGCATTCGGACTGGCCCAGCGCATCGGTATCAGCCGCAAGGAAGCCACCGATATTATCGAAACCTACTTCCAGGAATTCCCTTCGGTGAAGGCGTTTATGGACGACAGCATCAACCGCGCCCGCGAGCTGGAATACGCCGAAACGCTGCTCAAGCGCCGCCGCTACTTGCGCGACATCAACTCGCGCAACGCCACGCTACGCGGCTACACCGAGCGCAACGCCATCAACGCCCCCATCCAGGGCACGGCCGCCGACATCATCAAAATGGCCATGATTAACATCCACGCCTGGCTGCGCGCGGAGAAGCTGGGCACCAAGATGATACTCCAGGTGCACGACGAACTCGTCTTCGACGCCGTGCGCGAGGAAGTGGCCTACATCACCCCCAAAATCAAGGAGCTGATGACCACCGCCCTGTTGCTGCCGCGCGGCGTGCCGCTGGAAGTGGAAGTGGGCAGCGGGCGGAACTGGTTGCAGGCGCACTAGCCGGGCAATGAATATCTGGAAACACTGCCTGCTGTCGGCGCATAAATTTGGCGGCCAAGCGGCCGATTTTCTACCAATACACCGGTTTCTGGATAGCAGCAAGCTGTTTTGCTACCACCCGCGCCACCGGCTGCTCTTGCACCACACGGTGGGAATCGAGTGGACCACCGAACTGTTAGGCGATATTCTCACGACCAGTGATAACCGCCAGGTATTGGTGCGCGATGTGGCCGCCGCCCACTGCCAGGAAGACCTGTCGGGCCGGGTGCCCACCCTGGCCGAGTGGCTGGCCGACCCTGGCCCGGAGCTGTTGGCCGCTTTACCCATCAGCAGCCCCGACCAACTGCCCGCCACCCTCTCGCCGCCCCTGCGGCAACTGCTGTTACGCCCGTACCTACGCACCGGTCATGCAGCAGCATTGCTGTTGACCACTAGCACGTTTGGGCTTTATCTGGCCGAACAGCTGCTGGGCCTGCCGGCCGCCGAGGAACTGTTGCGCTGGCAACCTACTCCGCTACCAGTAGCGCAATTGCTGGCGCACATTACCTTGCGGCATCCCTGGCAATATCGCCCTGACCCCAAGGCCTTGGCTTGGCTGCAACAGCAGGAAAAAACGGCCTAACCGCTTCGTATTAGTTGATTTTCTAAAAAATATGGGTACTGCTTCAAACGCTGCTGAAATTGAGATTGCGAAAACGCTGCAAGCTGGTCACCGCCTTACCGTTCGCTGGGATTGTGGCGGCGATGAATCCTTCGTCTACACGCGTTTGAACGACCAGGAATTGCAGACTGATTATGAGGCCGAGAACGATTTGTCTTTCCTGCTCGACCAGTACCTGACTGACCGGTTGGAATTGCCGGGGGTAGGAGAGTTTTCGATGGAAGGGACCGGCCGCATCTTTTTGGAAGGGGCTGATGTGGTCATCGACTACCAATCCGAAGCCTTCAGTGATGACAGTTGGATGGTGGAAATGAGCGACGCGCAACTGGCCGAGATGGGCCTCACCCGTCCCGAGCCGCCCAGCCCCGATGCTGAGGAATCAAATAACTATCCCCCCGACGAAGGAATGAGTGAGCAATACACTGGTCGGATGGTGCTGTTTCAGGTTTAGCCAGGTGCACGACGAACTCGTCTTCGACGCCGTGCGCGAGGAAGTGGCCTACATCACCCCCAAAATCAAGGAGTTGATGACTACCGCCCTGCTGCTGCTGCCGCGCGGCGTGCCGCTGGAAGTGGGCAGCGGCCGTAACTGGCTGTAGGCGCTCTAAAGTCAGGCATCGGCCAACGGCCGCAGAGGGGCGGAGTGGCGGCAGGTGGCGGCCGAGGCAGCCCGGCCGCCTCGGCCGCGCCTGCCTTTTCGGGCAACAACCTTCGCCTACCCCGGCGAAGCGCGCCCGGGCCGGCGCGTAGAACTACCTGATTTTGCGGCCGCGTACTTTCCCGGGTAGCCCATTTAAATAATTACAGAACAGAATATTGGCAGCATTTCACGACCAAGGCTGTAATCCGCGCTTGGTTGGCAAGCTCCGGGACTAGATATATTTAGGGTGTTCAATTTCCCAGTTCATTCTTTCACTATTATCAATTCAACAATGCCCTCAATTCAACCCACCTCCATTACCCCGGAGCAGTTCATGGCCTACAACGCGGCCTGGAAAAAAATGGTAAACGGCGCCGGTGCCGGCTCGCTCCGCAACTACTTCGCGAGCAGCGGGGGCCTCATCAACTACGTATATCTGCCCGTGGCGATGGCCAATGCGATAATGGTCGCCGAACCCGTTTCCATTGCGCTGGGCTTCGTCCTGATGCCGGGGAGCCCCACCGCCACTTTCTCGATGGTGGTGGCTGGGGTCGACAGCAACAACTACCTGAAAACGCCCTGCTACCTGGCAGGGGTGGGTGGGCGGGCGGCCGTGGTTACTCAGCCCGGCGATTATGTGCTGCCCGACAATGCGCTGGCGGCCATTCCTTTCGAACAGGCTGCCGACTGGATAAACGCCTTTAACGCGCTGTCGGCAGAAGGCCTGGGCACCGCGCAGTTCGATTCGGGCTTTGAGGCGGGGCGACTGTGTGGCTACGACTACCCGCTGAACGACTTTACGGGGGCGCTGAGTGGCCCGCAGCCGGCCAACGCGGCGCTGTGGTTCAACTTCGTGCTGCATCCGTCGACGCCCCAATTCAGCACCGTGCTCACCATGAATTCGGTGCCTACCGAAACGAATCCGGGCACCATTATCCTGTCATCAGCGCTTGCCTACTACGATGTAGCCCTGCCCTGCCCACCCCGGCCGCCCTTTGCGGTCGTGCCAACCATGGCCTAGTAATCTGCCCGCAAGCTCCCGGCCAGCCCGGCGGCTTGCGGGCGATACCCGGGCCTGCCGATGTGCAGACGCCTAGAATATAACAAGTGGCCCCATGCAGTTGCTGCAAACCTTTTCTATTATTCCGATAGGCACTGCCGCTGCGGTAGGGGCCTGGCGTTTCAGAGAGCTGGACCGGCCGCTGCGTGGGGTGGCTGTCGTGGTTTTCTGCGAGCTTCTCATTGAGGTGTTATCGCGGGTAGCAGCTCAGGTATCTGATAGCAATCTGTTTCTACTCCCCATCGATACGGTGCTCGAATTCGGGCTGCTGGCCTGGGTTTATGCCCAGGTACTTCGGCCTTCGAGGGTGAGCCGGTGGCTGCCGCTGGTTATCGTGCTTTTTTCGCTGTGGGGTTTGCTGTCTTACCTCCGGCCGGGCACCCTCTACGAGTACAACACGTCGCAGCGCTTTGCCGAAAGCCTGATGGTGCTCAGCCTGGTGGTGCTCTATTTTTATAAAGTTATCCGCGACCTCGTGATTGTGCACCTGGAGCGGGAGCCCATGTTCTGGGTTTCGATGGGATTACTGATATATTTTGCGGGCAACCTGTTTATCTTCATCTCCAGCAACTACGTGGTGCAGCACTCGACTGAGCTTAGCTTGCAGCTGTGGGTCGTGCACGCAGGTTTTTATATCATTCTTAACCTCCTGTATACCTTGGCCCTATGGATAGCACCGTCGAACAGGAAGTAGTGCGGCTTCTGTTCGGGGGCACCGTAGCCATGCTGCTCCTGGCCCTGGCGCTGGTGGCGTTTTTCCTGCTTTATCAGAAGAAGCTGGTTAGCCAGCAGCTGCGCCTGCAAACCATGCAGAACGCCTACCAGAAGCAACTGTTGTCGGCCACTATTCAAACGGAGGAACGGGAGCGGGAGCGCATCGGCAACGACCTGCACGACGAAATCGGCTCGTCGCTTTCGGCAGCCAAAATGCTGCTGGCCCAGCTGGCCTACTCGGCTACCGTTACCGAAAAGGAGCAGGAGGTAGTGGCCCTTGTAGAAGGGCTGCTGGGCGATTCGCTGCGCGACGTGCGCAACATTTCGCAGAACCTGCACCCGGCCGTGCTGGCCCAGTTCGGCCTCGACAAGGCCCTGCACAACCTGAGCAGCCGCTGTGCCGATTCCTTTGCCAACGGCATGGAGATGCGGGTGGAACTGACCACGCCCCTGAGTAGTGTGCAGGAGCTGGCCCTCTACCGCATTGTGCAGGAAGCTGTGAACAATGCGCTGAAACACGCCCGGGCTTCGCGCCTGACGGTGCTGCTACAGCAACGGCCCGGCGGCCTGCGCCTGACCATCGCCGACGATGGCTGCGGCTTCGACTACGCCCGGGCCCAGCAAAGTGAGCAGTCGGGCCTGGGCCTGAAAAGCCTGGCCGCCCGGGCCAGCCTGCTCGATGCCGTGCTGGAAGTGGAATCGCAGCCGGGCCGGGGCACCAGCCTGCACCTGGCAATTCCCCTGGCTGGCTAGGCAGCGGCCCGGCAATGCGCGGTATTTCGTTAGATTTGCCATTCTGACGACCGTGCTGATGCTCCCCCTGCCCCAAGTCCACCTTGCTATTCTGGATGACCACCGGCTGTTTCGCCAGGGCATCTCCTTCATCCTCCAGCGCCTGCCCTACCAGGTATCGGTAGTCGAGGCCGCAACGTTTGCCGAGCTGCTGCCCCAGCTGTTGGCCCGCATGCCCGACCTGCTGCTGCTGGACCTACAGTTGCCCGACGTGGATGGCATTGAGGTAGCCAAGCGCCTGCTCGCCGAGTATCCCGAGCTCAAAATCGTGGTACTCTCCATGCACACCGACGACCAGCTGATTGCGCAGATGCTGAAGCTGGGCGTGCGTAGCTACCTGCCCAAAGACATTGATAAAGACCTGCTCACCAAGGCCATTACGGACGTTATCGACCACGGGCATCACTTCACCGATGCTATTTCTAAAGCCATTATCCGGAGCGTGCAGGCACCTCCCGGCCCGTGCCGGCCCCTGTTGCCGGGCCTGCCGCTGGCCCTCACGCCGCGCGAATCGGAAGTGCTGGCGCTGCTGTGCGAGGGCAAGTCGACCAACGAAATTGCCCAGCAGCTCTTCATCAGCAACCGCACCGTAGAAGGCCACCGCCAGAACCTGCTCGAAAAAACCGGCACTCCCAATGCCGTCGGCCTGGCCCTCTACGCCGTGAAACACGGCCTGCTGGCGGTGCCGCAGGGTTTGTTTGCGGCGCAGTCCGGCCCAAGTGGCCAGGCCCCCGGAGCAGCCGGCTGAAAGGCGTAGCGGCTGTTGCGCCGGGCGCTTCGGGAGCGGGTGTTGCCGGCGGGTTTCCGGTTTCTCAGGGCGGCCTGCTGGTTTAGGGCATCCCCAAAAAACAAGGCTGCATGGCCCAACCAAGGGCCTGCTGTGCCCGGCAGCCGGGCACAGCAGCACGGCCCGACAGCTCGCCCGCAACGATTTTGCCGTGGCCGGATGCGATGCCGACACCCGAAACCGCAGCCGGCCGTATAGCTAAGCTTTCGACCAAACCCAGCCGCCAGCCATGTCGCACCAGCCCCATACCACCACTCTGCAAAACGTAGCCCGCGGGCTGCTGGGCTCCTTTATGGTGATGGCCGGCACCGGCCACCTCACCTTTGCCCGCCAGGATTTTCAGGCCCAGGTGCCCGACTTCGTGCCGCTCGACAAAGACACCGTGGTGCTGCAATCGGGCGTGGTCGAAATTGGCCTGGGCCTGGCCCTGCTGCTCTGGAAGCGCCGCCGGGTGGAGATGGGCGTGGGGCTGGCGGTGTTTTTCGCGGCGGTGTTTCCCGGCAATATCCACCAGTACACTCAGCATATTTCCGCCTTCGGCCTCGATACGGATAAGAAGCGGCTGGCGCGGCTGTTTTTCCAGCCTATCCTCATTGGCGCGGCCCTGTATTCGACCGGGGCGCTAAATGCGCGGCGGGCTAAAAAGTAAGGTGCCAGGCCAGCTTTCCGACTATTTTTTTCATCGATATGAACCAAGCTACCCGCGCCGGGCTCGTGGCCGAAATGGTGAGCCTGCTCACCAAGGGCCAGGCCCACGCCACCTTCGAGGAAGCCACCGCCGGCCTCACGCCCGACCTTTGGAACCGACACGTGCCGGAAGTGCCCTACACCATCTGGCAGCTGGCCGAGCACGTCCGAATCGCACAGGAGGACATCCTGGAATTCAGCCTTGATGCCCGGCACCAGTCGCCGCCGTGGCCCGAGGGCTACTGGCCGGCCAAAACCGCTACCGCCGACGAAGCCACCTGGCAGGCCACGCTGCATCAGGTTCAGCAGGTCCGGCAGCGCTTCCTCGACCTGCTGCAAAACCCGGCCACCGACCTGCTCGCGCTCCTGCCCCACGGCACCGGCCAGACACTACTGCGCGAAGCCTTCCTCATTGCCGACCATGCCGCCTACCACACCGGCGAAATCCTGCTGGTGCGCCGCCTGCTGCACGCCTGGAAGTAGACGGCTGCTCCGCCATTAGCGGGTCGCGCACTAACCTACCGCCCATGAAAAAACTGCTCCTGTTGCTGCTGGCGCTACTATCCGGCTCATTTTGCCACGGGCAACACGCCCCATCGCCGGCCACGCTTACGGCTCTCATGCAGAAAGCCGGGGTGCCGGGCATGCAGCTGGTGTACGCCAAAGGCGGTAAGGTGCATGCCTATGCGTTGGGCCTGCGCACCGCCGGCCAGTCCGCCGCCGTGAATGCCACGACGACGTTCGAGGCGGCTTCGCTTGGCAAGGCGGTGCTGGCCTACGTGGCGCTGCGCCTGGCCGACCGCAACGTCCTCAGCCTGGATAAGCCGTTGCTGGACTATGCGCCCTATCCGCGCCTGCAAGACGCGCCCGACGCTGCCAAAATCACGGCTCGCATGATACTAGGGCACACGGTCGGCTTGCCCAACTGGGCTGCCAACCCCCTCAGCCCCGAGTGGAAAACCACACCGCTGCGCCTGAAATACGCCCCCGACAGCTGCTGGAACTACTCGGGTGAGGGCTACGTGCTGCTTCAGAAAACGCTGGAGCAGCTTACCGGCAAGTCGTTTGAGACGCTGGCCCGGGAAGAAGTATTCGGGCCGCTGGGCCTGGCGCACAGCAGCTTTGTGTGGCAGCCGGCCTTTGCCGCCAACGCCGCATCGGGCCACGACGGCAAGAGCCTGCCCGTGCCCATCAATCACTTTGCCGAGGGCTACGGGGCCTTCAGCCTGCTCGGTACGGCCACCGACTACAGCCGGTTTATCCAGGCCGTGATGACGGGCCGGGGCCTGAAACCGGCCACTGCCCGCCTGCTGCGCACCCCCGCCAACGAGGCCAGCCGCTGCGGCCAGCCCGCCACGCCTGCCGACGCTTTCATTGCCTGGGCCTGCGGCGTGGGGCTGGATACCACCAGCCGGGGCCTGGCCCAGTGGCAGTGGGGCGACAACGGCTCCTTCAAAGGCTTCTATTTCACCTTGCCCGACCAGCAGGAAAGTCTGGTGGTGTTCACCAACAGCGCCAACGGCCCCAGGCTGACCGACGACCTGCTGCGCCTGTTCTTCGGCCCTGGCGACTACCATATTACGCAGTGGCTGGCCGAGTAGCCGCCCGCTGTTTTGCCCGAGCGTCTGGCACTACAGCGCGCCCGTGCGGCCGCCATCGACCGGCACGCTAGTGCCGTTGATGTAGCCGGCGGCCGGCGAGGCCAGAAACGCCACGGCGGCCGCTACTTCTTCGGCCAGGCCAAAGCGGCGGGCCGGGATGGTTTTCAGCATGTCAGCCTCAATAGATTCGGCCGACTGGCCGGTCTGGGCAATTTTCTTTTCGATGAGGGAGGTGTGGCGCTGGGTGAGCGTGGCCCCGGGCAGCACGTTGTTCACCGTGATGCCGTGCGGCCCCAGCTCGTTGGCCAGAGTTTTGGCCCAGCTGGCCACCGCCCCGCGAATGGTGTTGCTCACGCCCAGGCCCGGCAGCGGCACCTTCACCGAGGTGCTGATGATGTTGATGATGCGCCCAAAACCCGCTGCCCGCATGGCCGGCACCAGCGCCTGCGCCAGCAGCTGGTTGCAGATAACGTGCTGATTGAAAGCCAGACGCAGCGCATCGACCGGTGCATCGAGCAGCGGGCCGCCGGCCGGGCCGCCGGTGTTGTTCACCAGAATATGAAAGCCGGCCGGGTGCGCGGCCAGGTAGCCCTGCACTACTTCGGCGAGGTGGCTGGGGTCGTCGAAATCGGCTACAAGGTAGTCGTGCTGGTGGCCGGTGGGGGTGGGCAGGGCAGCCACGGTTTCGCGCAAGCGGGCTTCGTTGCGGGCCAGCAGGGTGAGGGCGCAGCCGCGCTCGGCCAGCAGCTGGGCCACGGCCCGGCCAATGCCTTGCGTGGAGCCGCCCACCAGGGCGCGGTAAGGGAGAAGGTCGGAACCGGACATAAGCAAGGGCATAGGGAATGGACAGGCTGGGAGGGCTACCGTCGGAACGGGCGTAGTTTTACGCCGCTACGGCCGGGCGGGCTTGCCGGGCACGCTGTATTTATTAATCCGACAAATGTATCCCCAGGCACCTTCGCCAACCAAGCCGACGACTGATTACCGGGTAGCGCTGGTGCTGCTGGTGTTCGGGCTGGCCTATGCGGCTTTGTCGCTGGTCAACCATTATTTATTTCGGACCTACGCCTTCGACTTGGGCATTCATACCCAGACCATCTGGGACTACGCCCACCTGCGGCTGGAAGCCAGCTCGGTGGTGCGCTACAACAATATGTTTGGCGACCATTTCGCGCTGCTCCAGTTTTTGTGGGCTCCACTGTTCTGGGTGTTCGGCTCCTACACCCTTTTGGTGGTGCAGGTGGCGGCCCTGCTGGGCGGCGGCTACGGCACCTACCGCCTGCATCTGCTGCGCACCCGGAGCACGCAGCCGGGAGCCGCGCTGGGCCTACTAGTGCTGTTTCTGAGTACCTGGGGCATTTTTTCGGCCCTGGCCTTCGACTACCACGACAACGTGCTGGCGGCCATGCTGCTGCCCTGGCTATTCTATTATTTTGAAGCCGACCAGCGGAGCCGCGCCACGCTGGTGGCCGTGCTGATGGCCGCGAGCAAGGAAAACATGGCCCTGTGGCTGGTATTTGTAGCGCTGGGCCTGGCCGTGCTGCACTGGCGCGAACCGGCCCGCCGCCGCTGGGCACTGGCCGTGCTACTGGGCGCGGGCGCGTATTTCCTGGTGGTGGCCGGAGTCGTTATTCCGGCCCTGAGCGCCGGCCTTCCCTACCGCTACCAGCAGATGTATTCGGCGCTGGGCACTACCCCGGGCCAGATGGTGCACACCCTGCTCACCCGGCCCCTCTACGCACTTAATCTCCTTTTCGTCAACCACCTGCACTCGCCCGATGGCAGCTGGGTGAAGCCCGAGCTGCACGCCATGGTATTGCTTTCGGGGGGGCTGGCCCTGCTACGCCGCCCGGCCTACCTGCTCATGCTGGCCCCCATCTACGGCCAGAAGCTGCTGGCTGATAACGTGATGTACTGGGGCATCAACTACCAGTATTCCATCGAGTTTGTGCCGGTGCTGGGCGCGGCCGTCAGCCAGCTGCTGGTGGGGCTGGCCCCGCGCCGGGCGGCCAAACTGGCGGCCGGAGCGGCCCTGCTGGCACTGGCCGCCACCATCGTGTCGATGCAGGTGCGGGTGTCGCCTTACTACGACAAGGCGGCGGCCCAGTTCTTTAAGGCCCGCCACTACCAGCGCGATTTCGATGCGACGGCCGTGCATCGCGGCCTGGCCCGGCTGCCGGCCGATGCCCGGGTAAGTGCGTCGTCGCCGCTGGTGCCGCACCTGGCGGCACGGCCCTACATCTACCAGTTTCCCTACGTGGCCGATGCCGACTACATTGCCGCCCTGCGCCACGCCGACACCTACCCCCTAAGCAACGAGGCCCTCGAAACCCTCCTGGCCCAATACCGGGCCAGCGGCCGTTGGCGGGTGGTATTGGAGCAGGGGCCGCTGCTGTTGCTCCAACGGGTGCATCCGTTGCCCTACCCGGCCCGCCGCTTTTTCGCCCGCCGCGGAGCCCAGGTCGAAGCCGATACCGCCAGCGGACCCGGTGCCCGGCAGTAAATTAGCCCTCCAACCAACCCCCTCCCGCCCATGATAGCCCGCCCCTTCAACATTCAGCAATGGATTGACGAGCACCGCCACCTGCTCAAGCCCCCGGTGGGCAACCAGCAGGTCTTCAAGGACAATAAAGACTTTATCGTGATGGTAGTGGGCGGCCCCAATGCCCGCAAGGACTACCACGTGGATGCCGGCGAGGAGCTGTTCTGGCAGTTGGAAGGCACGATGACCGTCAAAATCATTGAGGACGGGAAGCCCGTCGACATCACTATTGGCCCGGGCGAGATGTTTCTGCTGCCGCCCCACGTGCCGCACTCGCCGCGCCGGCCGGCTGGTACCATCGGGCTGGTAATCGAGCGCTACCGCAGCGCCGGCGAAATCGACGGCTTCCAGTGGTACTGCGAAAACTGCGGCCACAAGCTCTACGAGGAGTTCGCCGAGATTACCGACATCGTGAGCCAGCTACCGCCCATCATGAATGCCTTCTGGCAGGATGATGCCAAGCGCACCTGCACCGTGTGCGGCACCTACATGGAAGCGCCCGCGCCGGTGGTTGGCTAGGGTAAGAGCCCGGATATAATAAGAGCCAGGATATACGTAGAACGTCATGCTGAGCTTGTCGAAGCATCTCTACTGCTTCGTTAAATGGCTCAAACGAAGCAGCAG
>JALYUI010000317.1 GCA_030853845.1 Bacteroidota bacterium
TTCTTGTCCTTGTCGAACTTATTACCGTGCCGGATGGCATTATTTACCGCTTCGGTGACGGCCACCATGATGTTGCCGTAGATATCATCCTCAATGTGAAAGGTATCCTTCGAGTTGTCGATAAAGCTTTCCACCACGCGAATGTTTTCAACGAGCGACGGAATCTGTATTTTTACCTGCTTCATAAGACGATTTAGGGGATGGACGGCAGCGGGTTTGGGGCGGCAAAAATACTCTTTTCGCGGCGAAATACCGCATCGAAGTACGCCTTCTTATCAGCACTGGTTTTCACAGTGTCCGAACGGGTTAACGAATACGCAGCCGCCGCGCGTATGACGGCCCCTCTATTATTTTATTTTCTGAAAATACTCCCCCACTTCGCGTTGATAATACGGAGTGAGGTTCGGGGGACTACTACGTAGTAATTCGGTCTGGCGTTCTTTGCTGACGCGGTATTTATCGAAAGCCGGGGGAAAACCCGGGGGCTTGGCCTGGGCGGCTTGGGCCTCGCGCTTGGTATCCTGGTCGCGCTCGCGGGCCGACTTCTCCACTTCCAGCATGCGGGTGAGGATTTGCTGCTGACGGAGCATGGTTTCCTCGGTCAGGCGCTTGTTCACGAGGTCGGTTTCGGTTTGCTCCATCATCTTTTTCACGTCGCCGGTGCCGCCCGCGCTCTGGTCGGCTTTGCCGTCTTTGCCATCCTTGCCGTTGGGGTCGCCGGGCTTACCGTCTTTGCCATCCTTGCCGTCTTTTCCCTGGCCGGCCGGGCCGCCGGAACCGCCGGAACCGCCGGGGCCGCCGGGGCCGCCGGGCTTGCCCTGGCCCTGCTGGAGCTTGTCGAGCTGCTGCATGGCCTGGCGCAGCATCTGCTGCTGGCCGGCCAGCTTGGCCAGCTCCTGCGACATGGCCCGGCCGGTTTTGCCGCTCTTCGAAAGCTGCTGAATTTGTTCGTTGAGCTGTTTCTGCATCTGGCTCATGCTACCGGGGCCGGGCTTGCCGCCGGGACCCTGGCCTTTGCCCTTGCCCTTCTTTTTACCGGGCTTGCCCTGGCCGTCTTTGGGGGCACCTTTGCCTTCCTGGGCTTCCTGCTGCATCTGGTTGAGGGAGCTTTGCAGCATCAGGGCCAGGTTGTTCATGCTGGTCATGGCCTGCTGCTCGGTGGCGGTGGCGCGGCCCAGGTCGCGCTGCTGAATGTGGGTGAGCGACTCGTCCATGCGACCGTTCATCTCGCCCACTTCGCGCGTCACGAAGCTCTGAATCTTGGTCTCCTTCTTGGCCAGGGCGTAGAGCGAATCCTGAATAATCTTAGCATCGTCGCGCAGCTTGCGCTGGGTCTGGCCCAGCTGCACGAAGCGCGGGTCGCTCTGGTCTACCTTGCGGAAGTCCTTCATTAGCTGCTCCTGGTCGAAACTCAGGGTGAGCAGGTTATCGAGGATGTTGCGCAGGTCGTCGATGTTCTGCTGGGCCTGGTCGCTCTCCTCCTCGCTCATCTGGTCGCGCATTTTCTGCGCCATCTTTTTCATGCGGGCGGCGGCGCTTTTCTGCTTGCTGGCGGCTTTTTTGTTCTGGTTTTTGCTCAGGCCCTGCTGGCTTTCCTGCATGTCCTGGTCGGTCTGCTCCTGGTCGGGCTTCTGCTCGTCCATTCCGTTCTGGTCGCCGAGCTCCTTGTCCATTTGCTTCAGGTCTTGTAGCTCCTTTTTCAGGTCCTCGAATTCCTGCTGCTTTTCGGTCTGCTCCTGCTTCAGCTGTTCCTGCTTGGCTTTCTGGTCCTGGTTACTGAGCTTGTTGTCGGGGTTTTCCTTGTCGTTCTGCTCAGTTTTTTCGGCCAGCTTCTCTTCCTGCTTGGCTAGCTCTTCGAGCTTGTTGGCGGTTTCCTCGGCCTTCTGCTCCAGCTGAAGCTGCTTGAACATTTCGAGGGCGCGGTCGAGCTCTTTTTGCAGGGTGTCCTCCTTGTTTTCGAGCTGTTGCAGCAGCTTCTGCATCTCGGCATCGGGTTGCTTCTGCTCTTCCAGCAGCTTGCGCAGCTTCTCATAGAGCTTCTTGGTTTCGGGGTCGAGCAGGTCGGCCATCAGCTTTTTCAGCTCCTCGGCTTTCTTGGCCAGCTCCTCGCTTTTGGGGCTGGCCTGGTCCTGCTTCTGCTGCAGCTGCTCGAACATCTTCTGCATCTGCTCCATCTGCTGGTTCATCTGGTTTTTCTGGTCCAGCATGTTCTCCAGTTGCTTGCGGTCCTGGAAGCTCAGGTCGCGCTTGGTCTTCAGCTTGTCCTGAGTTTTGGCCAGCTCGCGCTCCAGCTTTTCGCTCTGCTTGGCGGCCTGGCTCATCTGGCTGGCTACCGACTGCGCCTGGGCCTGCATCTCCTGGCGCAGCTCGCGGCGGCTGGGCAAGCGGAACTCCACCGGGCGGGTGCGGGTGGCTTTGGGGCCGTGCACGCCGTCGTTGTCCCAGGCCTCCACGTAGTATTCGAGGCGGTCGCCGGGCTGCAGGTTCAGGCCATTCAGGTTCCAGGTGTAGGCGTAGGTGCCGGCGCTTTCGCGGGGCAGCTCCAGCGGAATGCTGCCCTGGCGCACCGGGGCGGCATTCACGCCCTGGCCGGCGCGGCGCAGGGCGTAGTGCAGGCCGAGGCGGCTCAGGCCGTAGTCGTCGCGCACGGTGCCGCCCAGCGCCAGGTAGCGCCGCGTCACGGTGTCGGAAAAAGCCTCCAGCGTAAGAGCCGGCGGCAAATCGGGCACGGCGGTAAGCTGGTAGGAAATGGGGTCGCGGTTCAGACTGGCGGGGTTTTGCAGGCGCAACAGGTAGGGCTGCGAGCGCATAATGCGCCGCGTGGCCACGAAAGTGCCGTCGTCGCCGGTAGCGGCCAGGGTTTCGTCGGGGTTCTGGAACACCAGCGTCAGCGCGTCGGTGGCGGCGGTGGCGAATTCCCAGCGCACCGTGCTGCCCTCGGGCACCGTCAGGTTGCCGCCATTCTCAATAGTTTCAGCCGCCTTGCCGGTATAGGCCGGATAGGTGACGCGCACCTTAAAATCGCGCAGATTGGGCCGTTCCAGCACCGTGAGCTGGTATTCGGGCGAGGCAAACCCGGCGCCCTTCAGCTGAAAATTCACATCGCCCTGTGGCTGCTCAAACGTGTAGCGAAACTGGTCGCCGCGCCCGGCCACCTTGTTCAGCCGCCGCTCCGTGCCCCCATAGCTGATGCTCACGTTGGCCGGCAGGGCCGCGCCGGCCACGCCCACGTCGAGGGTAAAGTCTTCGCCCCGAAAGGCAGTCAGCTTGCGGTTTTTAATCTGAAACTGAAACGGGGCGGGCGGCGAATAGGCGCGCCGGTAGTGCCAGATGCGCTCGGTGCCCTGCACCAGAAAGCTGGGGTAAAAGGCGAGCAGGGCCAGCAGCACGGCTACCGGCACGGCCGCGTACTTCCACAGCGGCCGGCTTTGCTGCTGAATATCAATGCCCTGGACAAAAGAGAATTTGCCCAGCTGGGCGGCGCGCTGCTCCAGGCTGGCTGCAACAAGCGCATTGTCGCGGGCCTGGCCCTGCAGCTGCAGCGCGTTCAGCAGGCGGTCCTGCACTTCCGGAAACAGCTCCCCGACCCGGCGGGCGGCTTGCTCGTCGCTCAACAGCCGGCGCAGGTTGGTGAGGGCGGCCAGCGGCGTCCAAATCCAGCGCATAAAGCTGTACGCCGTCAGCCCCAGAAAGCCGAACAGCAGCACGGCCCGCACGGCCGTGGGCAGGTACAGGAAGTATTCGAGCCCATTGAAGAGCACGAACGAGCTGAGCAGCAGCGCGCCCGTTACCAGGCCGCCCCGCACCAGCAGGTTGAGGTAAAATTTCCGCTTGAAGGCCTCCAGCTCCGTTCGCACCCGCGCCAGGGCGGGGTACTCGGCCGCCGCAGCGCCGCGCTCCATCAGCATCGCCATAAATCAGGTCTTAGTCGGGAAAGATACAACGTAGCACATGCTTTAGCTTGTGCCCCAGCCGCCCAACCGAACGATTTTTAGCACAAGCGCCACGGAGCACCTGCGGCCATAACCGGTAAAGCGGGGCTAGTAGTTTCCTGGCAGGCGCAAGCCAGAGCCTGCGCTACCCCAGTTCCACCCAAGCCGGGCAATGGTCCGAATGCACCACGTCGGGCAACAGACCCGCGCCGGTTAGGCGCGGTTGCAGCGCGGCGTCGGCCAGCCAGTGATCGAGGCGCCAGCCCACGTTGCGGCCGCGCGAGCCGGCCCGGTAGCTCCACCACGAGTAGTGCCCGGTGGCTTCGCCATAGTGGTGGCGGAAGGTGTCGACCAGCCCATCGCCCAGGAAGTCCTTAAACCACTGCCGCTCCTCGGGCGTGTAGCCGGGGCTGTTCTGGTTGGCCCTGGGGTTGTGCAGGTC